>NZ_JBFUIO010000203.1:0-2759 GCF_056401835.1 Paenisporosarcina sp. P4_D4
TGCATCATGATTTCCTCCTATTAAGTGTTATTTTTTGAATAGCTGTATCTAAGCAAGGTAAAGGTTACTCAAAGATAATCATTCACTTCAATATTCTTTCCGAGCATTTTTAAGCCATGATTTATTTTCGCAATGGTTGAAAATCTAGGTAAGTAGTTTTGGTTGTTACATAATTTTTTAATGGTTGCATAACCGATGTTTGATGCTTTTTCTAACGAATAAATATTAATATCTTCTTGTTTATCGAGCCAAGCACCAAAATTACTCCTGTTATTATTAAGGTCCTTTTGCAACGTCTTCACCTCAGAAAAATTTAATATTTAACGAAGAAGGCTGTAAGATACATGATTAACAGACCGATTGTGAAACCACTGAAGTTTAACCAAGAAACAGTAGGTTCCAAATGTTTCTTATGATCGTTAATTAACATTTTAGTGATGACATAAATTACTTGTAAGATGGCACCTGCACCAATCCCTAAGAACAATGCGCCGAGAATCGGAGAGAAAATGAAGCCACCAACCCAGGTACCAATAATTGCTGGAGCACCTGCTATTACGCCTAATAATACAAAGTCTCTTATTCTAGGTTTAATCTTCAACAAGGGAGCTGCTATTCCTATACCTTCAGTAATGTTATGAAGAGTAAAGCCAATGACTAAGAATGTGCCTAGTGCAGCTTCGCCAAGAGAGAACGAAGTACCGATAGCCAGCCCTTCCCCAAAGTTATGGAGCCCGATTCCGACAGCCATTAATAAAGCGATATTAAAAGGAGAAGAAACTTTCAATGCTTGTTTTTTCTGTGAATACTGGTCAAATCCAATTAATAATAAGAAAGTAAGAACTGCACCTAGCACTACCACCATAGTACCTTGCAAGACTGCAGGCGCTTCAGCACCCATTTCAAAGCCATCAGCCAATGTACCAATAAATAAGAATAGAAGTAACCCAACGGTAAGAGCAAGAATAGCGTTAATCCATTTTCGTGAGAAACGTTTCATGAATGGATACCACAATAAACCTAATGTAATGGGTACGATACCAACATAAAACCCTATAAACCCGTAATTAAGAAAATTGCTCCAGCTTCTTTCTGGAGTGAGTGTCGCAGCTGCAATTTCACCTTCTGTAATAATTCCATTTTCAGTAATTATCTTAATTACATGTGGATCACCTTGCACCCAAGGGTAATTAATCGTAATTTTCCCTTCTTCAAATCGTTTTAATGTTTCTGATGGAGAGACACCAAAATTCCATATCGAATCATTCACTATTACTTGAGATATCGTTAGGGGCTCTGGCCCAGTATTACTGATTGATATTTCAAACCCACTGTATGTTGTGTTAATTCGTTCAATATTTAGTACTTCGATTGGGGCGGCAGGGTCTTTTTCAATACCAGCACCATTGATCATCACCCAAGAAACTACTGCCACAAGTAACAATAGGGGTACTAATCCCGATATTATCCATTTAACTTTCATCTATTAACCCTCCTTTACTCTACTTCGAAAAATCCCATCCAGCCTAACTCAGCGAACTCACTTACATGAGCATGAAACATATATTTCCCTTTATACGGAAAACGCACTTCCAGAATCCCTCGCTCACCCTGACATTGCATAATTGTATCTGTAAACTGTGAAGGGTTATCATTTCGACCTGTTGGATAATACGTAAAGTAATTAGCATGCAAGTGGAAAGAATTTAATAAGTCGAATTCAGTTAAATTACTTAAGTATATTCGGACAAGTTGATCTTTCTTGATTTTAATCGGATGGTTCATAAATGCATTCGCATATCCATTCACCGTATAAAATTCGTTTTCGCCGTCTAAATCCAAATCAAATCCATTCATGATCATGTTCAATTCTAACGCTGGTTCTCTTGGCTTTTTTGGATCGATAATAAAATTACCATATAACCCTTTATGAATATGTCGAGCTAAAGGCATGACATGGCAATGGTAAATTTGTAATCCATATGGTTTTGCTTCAAATTCATACGTGAATGTCTGTCCGGGATATATAGACTCCAATCCATCCATTTCTGGTGGGTGAATTCCATGAAAATGAATCGAGTGAGGATGACTGCCTTTATTAATAAAGTTGAAACGTAAAAGATCACCCTCTGTACAACGAAACGTCGGTCCAGGAATCGTTCCGTTATATGTCCATCCAGGAAATTTAATCCCTTTTGCAATTTCTATTTCTTTATCAATAGCTTCAACTTCATAAACACGTAACGTTTGCCCATTTGGTAGCACACTTACTGTGCCATAATCAAACGTTGTAAGTGCTTTTTCAGCCATCTTATAGCCTTCACTTTTTGAAACATCCGTCATTGTATTACTGTGATTCATGTTGCCGTGCTTATTACCACTGTGTGTAGCTGCTTTAATAACGGGATTTAATCCAGTCATTGTACTTAACAAATAACTGCCTGCTACCCCAATGACCCCGGCAGATCCCAACTTTAAGATGTCGCGTCTAGAAACGTTGTTTTCTTCGCTCATTGTTTGACCCTCCTCAAAAAAGTTTCCCTTAGGAAAGTTTATTGTTATTACACATACTTTATTCCTGAAGTAATCTTTTTGTCAATGACTATTTTTTTTTATTAAATAAAAAAATGTTTTATGATTGCAAGGTTGTTATTTTGTTATATTCTTGAGCAGAAGAAAAAGCACCCAACTTAATTAAGAGTGAAACTTGTCCTATTTTTTAACCTCCAATAATTTGGATTGTTAGTTTGAAGATACTG
>NZ_JBFUIO010000204.1:0-2746 GCF_056401835.1 Paenisporosarcina sp. P4_D4
ATCTGAGTTATCCCTAATTACACTTACTTTTTATAATGACACTCCGAATAGTGCATTAATATCATCGAGAATTCCATGAGTCTGTTTATTTTCTTTACGTTTCAATTCTTCAACATAGTCAAAAGATGGGGTTCTCGGTTCATTCATAAATCTCTATTGACTTTTTTTCTCATTCTTTAATTGGAGCTTTGCATCTTCTAGGTTTTTCTGATTCAATCTGCTTAGAATAAGACCTGTTGAACCTTGAGGTAGAGTGTCGATATTTACACCATTCATTGCATTATGAATAGCTTTTACAACTGTTTCTGATCCATAGTCCTCAGCCAATTGGTTAAGCTTCTTTGCAGAGTTATTATTCTGTTCTCCTTGGTAATTAGTGAACCATTTTTGGATATTGGCATCAGAAATGAACACTTTTTGTCTCGACTCTTTAGGTGTTTCTTTTGAATTCGCTTTTATTGGCTTAGCAACCTTAACCGAACTAGACGAATCAGCAGTGAAATAGACCTCCAACACCTCAGTGTTAAGATAGTAACAATTTACATTTTTCTCTTTGCCGCCTTTTTTGTACGATCTTTTAACCGTCATTAATCCTTTTTGTTCTAAAACTTGAATATGACTCTTAACGCTTCTTTCTGATTGTCCTGTAATATTTGCAATACTTGAGATAGGAGGATATGCGTATACTTGACCTTGTTCATCTTTTGTATTGGATTGAATACTCATATTTCTAAACGATACCAACGCACCATATACAAGCGTTTCTCCAACCTTTAACTCAAAATCACTCATTAAATTTGTATTAAACTTTATAAACCCTATTTTGCTTTCTTTCATACACTATAACCTCTTTTTTTTTTTATAAAAAAAGTCATAATGCTTACTCACAAAAGTCTTCATTCCCCTGTTTGAAATAGAGAGAAAAAGAAATAGAATAGAGAGGAGCAAAGCGACTAGGAGCGTAAGCGACCCTGTTTACTTACTTCTCTYATTTATTCCTCTAATACTTCCTCTTATATTGGGCAAATTTCGCACTACCTCTATACAATTTTTGCACTACATTAAGTGTAATTTTTTCACTAGGGTAGTGTAAATTTTGCACACCCTCTATATCATCATAATCAAACCTTAATTGTATCAACTAATAAGTAAAACATCCTCTACCTTATGGGAAGAGTGGATCTATTACTATAAATACCATTCACTTGAATTTCACTTCGGTAAACTGCTTTCCACTGATTGTAATTTGTACTTTTTCTAATTGCCCTTGACCTATTGCATTAGCGAATTTCTTTAATAACATTGGTTCTAAAACTTCATTTGGTATCGAACGAATTACTTCTATTAGGATTCGAGTTCCTTTTGAAATATTACACACTTTACACAATACCCAAGCATTTTCCTCAATACTAGCTGTATTTGGTCTGCATACATTCTGTGCGAGTTTATGGTCAACTTGCACTTCACTAGTACTCTTGCATATTTGACACAATGAACTGTACTTCTTTAAGATTGCCTGCTTTTGATTCTTGGAAAAATCACCACCATTCTCCCTGCGTTTTTTATCCCGTTCATTGTTACAATCTCTACAAGCACTAGTAACACCATCTTTTTTACTACTATCTTTACTGAATTCTTCTACACTCTTATTTCCTTGGCATTTACTGCATTTTTTTAACATTTAATATGCGTAGTGAACAGACTCTCTCTCTCACTCACACTATTTTTACTACTCTATCCTCGCTTTCTATAATTTGATTTGGGGTTTCTGCATTACCTATCGTCTACATGAACCTGCAACCTGCAAAATATTGGATTAGCTTTTACTTTCCCTTGTAGTAGGTCATAGGTAGACAAACGTTTAATTCCTATCGAGAAGGTTGCATAACATTATTATACACTTGGGAAATTTACTAAATTTGTGCAAGAACCATCAATAAAAAGCTAACGGTTCTTCATGTTAAACCGAAAATTCGTGTCAAGTACTTTTTTAAAAAATAAGCTAGTTTTTCGGACTTGGAACTGGCTTCGTAACAAGGTGAGGTTTCTTCTAGCGGAAGATCGATTTGTTATTATGAGGAAATTTTATATTGAGCTTGATTTACCTTGAATTTATTTATAGAAGAAAAGAAAGAAGAAGAGGAGAAGTAGATTAAATGTGTTTCGTATCGAATCGAAAAAATACCCCTCTCGTGTGAATCAACGTGCTAACCAACTGGTCGGGGAATTAATTCAACCTTTACTCTTATATCAGTAATACCAAGAAGAAACCCAATCTCAAAGCAGGTTGAAACGAACGTGATTAATAGAATTAACTATTTACAATCATACATTTGTTTCAACTGAGAAAAAGATATCTCAATACCAATCTTTTTTAATCTATTTTGTCTTTGTAAGAAAACTGTACGTAAAAGTTCTTCTCGCTCAATGTCAGTCCCCAAATGAACAAGACGATGGCAATTTGGGCATAGGGCTGCAACATTTGCTGTTTGATCTAATTCATACTCGAAGTGTTCTTGTTTCGACATCGGGACAATATGATGAGATTCTACATATTGCTGCCGTGTTGCCTTTGATGTAAAAGTTTGATGAAATTCATTTATCACACATTTATACCTTGCCCCTATCAATGCTTTTGCCGAGACAGAAGAACGTCTTGGGAACGATTCTTTCCCCTCACTAGTTCGAAAAGGTAATCGTCTACGGATTTTTTTATCTATTTCTTTTTCATTTACGTCCACTACTC
>NZ_JBFUIO010000205.1:0-2744 GCF_056401835.1 Paenisporosarcina sp. P4_D4
TACGCGGGCGGCGAATTTACCGATTTCGAAGCTGGTATCCTTCTTGAAGTAATGGATCGACTCGAGAAACAAAATCGTAATCCTAAGCCATTGTTGAATATCATTGAAGACTATTTGGTGACCAATCAACCGAATGCCAGAAAAGAAGCGGCCGTAGCTGCAGGTGCCATTCGATTTGGGCAAGAGCATCAATTGTTTGAAGGACCATATTGGAGCGTTAAAGAAATAGCTGAATGGTATGGAGTATCAACTCATTCATTAAATAAATATTATAAAGATATTAATGAGTTTTATTCAGTAACGTTAGCTAATTAATTTGTAAATCCCGCCTCTATTTACAATAGGGCGGGATTTTTTAAATTGCATCAGTAATCATACAAAAAAGCTTCTTCAATTTTGAATGGAGCTTTTTTCAATCTTTCAATTCTAAATGTGTCTGCAATTGCAGCTGTATCTTTTCAAGTTCATGTGTATCTAACACGTAATACCAGACACCATCCGAAATTTGCCCATGCCCTTCTTGTAAAGAAAGTGATTCCAGATGACTAAAAGCCTCTTTATAATCTTTAAAAATTTTCTTCATTTCATCAAACGTTAAATTCGTGTGCACATTGTCGCCTGCAACGGCTAACAATTCTTTATATTTCCACACACTATTGAAAGATTTCAGTTTGTTGAAAATAGCATTAAGTACGATTTTTTGACGTTCTTGTCTGCCGAAATCCCCATTTGGATCATCATACCTCATTCGAACGAATGCTAATGCTTGTTCACCTTGTAAATGAATGGGACCAAGTTGATAGTTAAAATCATCCACTTCAAAAGCTAAATTGTTTTCTACGTCTACACCTTCAACGGCATCAACTAATCCGATAAATCCTTCCATATTAATCGAAACTGTATAATCTATAGGAATCTGCATTAAATTTTCAACGGTAGCTTTGACCATTTCTACACCACCGAAAGCATAGGAGTGATTAATTTTATCTTCTTTGTTCAATCCGATCAATGTTGTATAGGTATCTCGAGGGATGCTAATGATTTTCGTAGTATTATCAGTTGGATTTACGGTGACTACAATCATTGTATCCGCTCGTCCTCTGTCGTTTTCTCTCTCATCCACTCCCAATAACAGAAAAGAAAGTGGGGGCTTCTCTTCAATTAGTATAGGCGTAGATCGGAAAGTAGACTCAGGAAATTTTAAGGGTTCGTGCATTTGTTCAACTGTGGATTCAACAGTTGAATAGACATGATAAATTGCAAATCCTGTAACCAGAAATAAGAAACTAACGATAGTGATAAGCTTATGACCCAACATCCATTTCACTTGTATTTCAACACCTCTCTTCACAATATATCCAGCAATAGTGGCAATTAGAAGTGAGTGTATCGATTTTAAAAGTGATGAAAAAATTAAAAGGGAGATTAGTAAAGCACACTTGATAATAACAAATAAATTAGATTCTCTGGACAAATAGTCTATTTTAAATGTATGATATTGGTAATTTAGTAGTGTTGGAGGAATATTAATGAAAAAGAGAATAACTAGTCTTCTTCTTTCTGTTGCATTAATCGGAGGAATAGTAGGACATACACAAGTGGAAGCAGCTCCTAAGGTGACATTAAAGGAATATAGTAACTGCAAAGAAATTAATAAGATTTATCCAGGTGGGATTGCACGGTCATCAACAGTGAAAAATAAAGGTGGGGCAACTAAGTACAAACCTTTCGTTAATCAGAAATTGTATGATTTAAATGATAAGAGTGATCGCGACAATGATCTGATTGCTTGCGAACGTTAAACAAATAACCATAAGAAAAAGCACATCTTTGATGATGTGCTTTTTCTTTTTTTATGATTTTCTACGAAGTAACGAAGTCTCCACCATTTACATGTATCGTTTGTCCGATCATGTAGCTTGAGTCAGAAGATGCTAAGAAAACGTAAGCCGGAGCATTCTCTGCAGGTTGTCCACGTCTTGCCATTGGTGTGTCGTCTCCCGCCTTGGCTACTTCTTCTTTGCCAAATGTTGCAGGAATCAAAGGGGTCCAAATCGGTCCTGGCGCTACTGCATTCACTCGAATACCTTTATCGATCAAGTTCAGTGCCAGGGAGCKGGTGAATGTAGTGATGGCACCTTTTGTGGACGAGTAATCGATTAAATGTGGCGATCCTCTGTAAGCAGTAACTGAAGACGTGTTGATAATGGTGTCCCCTTTCGATAAATGGGGAAGTGCTGCCTGAGATAAGTAAAACATCGAGAAGATATTTGTTGAAAATGTTTCTTGCAATTGGTCCGGAGTGATTTTCAAGAAGTCCTCTGTAGGAAATTGCTTACCAGCATTATTCAMCAATATATTTAGCTGACCAAATTCTGCAATCACCTGGTCAATGGCGTCATGGCAATTTTCATCATCACTCAAATCAGTTGCAATTTTCATCCCTTTACCGCCATATCCTTCAATCAGCTTCACCGTTTTTTCAGCATCATCATGCTCATCTAAATAGGCGATAGCAATATTCGCACCTTCTTTGGCATAAGCCACGGCAATCGCACGACCGATACCACTGTCTCCACCTGTAATGAGTGCTACTTTTCCAGCCAGTTTGCCAGACCCTTTATAATCTTTATCGTCGTAAATCGGTTCGGGATTCATTTTTGATTCAATTCCGGGTTGGTGATCTTGGGTTTGACCTTTAATTTCTTCGTGAATTTTTTCGTATTTATCTTTTGCCATGATAC
>NZ_JBFUIO010000206.1:0-2739 GCF_056401835.1 Paenisporosarcina sp. P4_D4
GATGAAAGCGGCTTCTTTAGTAAATGTTTTCCCTTGATTATTTGTACCAATCATTGATGAAAGCGGCTTCTTTAGTAAATGTTTTCCCTTGATTATTTGTACCAATCATTTTTAATTTGTATTGACCTGTTTTGGCAATGACAAATTGATCGCTAATCGGATTTTTCTTATCACCTGTATACGGATAGTATGCCCCAGCGAATCCACTAGAATTAGTCAATAGTTGGTTTTCATTCAATAATAGAGCATTGTAAGATCCAACTAATCCAAGATCTTCACCCGTTTTGGCATCTTGTATTACTACGTCTAAAGTCCTCAAATGTGACTTTAATTGGAACCTAAATCCAAGGTAAGGAATGGCATTTTCTGGCCAAGCTGTATCACCCGAGTACATAGGATTAACAATAGAAAATGTATCAATTCCTTCGTTTACTACTCGTCCACCAAATGGAATTTGGTAGTTTTCCGTTGGATCTTCATTATTTGTCAATACGATATATCCCTCATACGTTCCTTTTTCAGCTGTTTTTGGAATAGACAGATTAAATTTGATGACTCTCTGGCTATTTCCTTCTATATTGACTGAAGTTGGCCCATCTAATGTGACATTATTTAAAGCAGCATTCTTTGAGTCTCTTATTCCAGTTTGGAATTTCACATTTACATTAAATGTTTTAGCTTTTTCACTTCGATTATTTAACTTAAAATTTCTAACTTCTGAAATATCCTGGTCATCATACCCAATCGATCCAAAGCTAAATCCACCAGTTAATTCTCTTATTGTTTTCTCATTTTTATTAAGAGTAGCTGTTCGATCATCTACTTGAATCTCAACATTTGAGTGAACGGCTTCATAGGCATCCACTTGACCACTACCGACTTCAAATACACTATAATCTTTTGATAACGGATCAGCTGTATTCATTAAAATAGATTTAATATCTGCTGGTTCAAGATTGTCGTTCGCTTGTAATAGTAACGCGGATACACCTGCCACATAAGGCGTTGCCATCGACGTACCAGATAAACGGGAGTAGCCATATTTATAGTCCTCTGGTTTAGTCCCATCGACTGTTTTATCATTTATATAAAATGGAACAGTGGAAAGAATGGCGGCGCCAGGTGCTACTACCTCTGGTTTAATATCATAATTGACACGTGATGGACCTCTTGAACTGAAAGCGGCTAATTCATCTCCAGGCGTTTTTACTTTCGTATAGTTACCAAAAGTAAGATCTGTTTTACCCGCATTTATGGCAGCTAAGATAGCTTTGCCTTCCGTATTTGTGACAGAGRATGTAGGAACTGCATCCACTGATTCACCTAAAAATGTCTGGATGGAACCTTCTGCACTATTTATTTCATCATTATACATAAGTACCCCAATGGCACCTTTTGCTTTTGCATTTTTAATTTTATCTATTAAGGCAATCGAGCCCCGCTTAATGAGCGCGATATTACCCTCTAAAATCTTCCCATTAAAATCAGCAGGTCTACCTAGTCCAACATCAACAAGTTGATAGGTTTTTCCTTTTAATTGCGTTAAATCATCTTTATAGTTTCTTGCTAGCTGTCTTAATGAATAATTGACCCCATTCTGTACACCAGCAAATTGATAGATATCAAGTGCAACAGTAGATGCACCAACCGTTAGGGCCAATGCCGCAGCTCCAGGTGAACCTAGTGTATACATTTTATCTCCACTATTCCCCGCTGCCACAACGGTCGTTACCCCACTTAAAACGGCATTGTTTACAGCAATGGAAGTCGCGTAAAGGGGATCATTTAAAGAATTGCCTAAAGACATATTAATAACATCCATACCGTCCTTCACAGCACGATCGATTCCGGCCAAAATGTCATCAGTTGTACCTGACCCATATGCACCAAGTACACGATAAGCATAAAGATCAGCTTCTGGTGCTGCACCTAATGTTTTATATTCACTATCAGCTAAACCTCGGCCGCCAATAATACCCGCAACATGTGTACCATGTTCAGTATAGTAGGCACGACCACTACCTATTTCTGGTTTACCTGATTTTTTCCAATCGGCATAAGTTGTTTCCATTGGATCATTATCATCATCGACAAAATCAAATCCGCCTTTATAGGCATCCTTTAAGTCAGGATGGTTGTAATCCATTCCTGTATCAAGTATCCCGACTTTAATTCCTTTGCCAGTAAAGCCTTCTGCATGTAGACGATCTAGTCCATCATAAGGCGCATAATTCGGCACATTTGCTTCATCCACTTTTAATAGTTCGCTATCAGCGGCAGGTGGGTCTATTGTAAATGTTTCGTTGCTCCAAACTGATTTTACTACTTTTGATTTTAATAGGTTTTGAATTTGATTTGCTGGGAGACTAATTGAAACACCATTAAATGCATTTTTAAAGGAACGATCAATTTTAAATTCTACCTTTTTATTATTATCCTCTGAAAATAATTGTTGGACATCTGTTTTGAAAGTAGCATGATCTTTATCAACTAAATTTGATGCATCTTCCGCAGATAATTGTTTTCCCTCTACACTTGCTTGAATTTGTGCGACTCTGGCAGGCTTATTCACAAACTCTATAATGACAGAAGTCTGTTTCGTAGAATTTAAATCTGTATCTGAAGAAATTTGAAGACCTGTTGATTCATTTGTAGTCATCTGGTTAAGTGCAGCTCTTTGTTCTGGTGTTAAATTAGCAAGTAAATTTTCTATACTCGAATAACTAACCGCTTTCGCAG
>NZ_JBFUIO010000207.1:0-2658 GCF_056401835.1 Paenisporosarcina sp. P4_D4
AATTAATACTTGTCCCAAATCTTTTTGAAATGTTTCATGATCTTGATCAACTAAATTTGATGCTTCAGAATCTGATAGTTGTTGACCTTCTGATGCCGCTTCAATCTTAGCAACTTTTGCTGGTTTATTTGCAAACTCGACAATTACATGGGTTTGTTCCGTTGTCGTTAAATCAATATCAGAAGAAATTTGAAGACCTGTTGATTCATTTGTAGTMATCTGGTTAAGTGCTGCTCTTTGTTCTGGTGTTAAATTAGCAAGTAAATTTTCAGCATTCGAATAACTAACCGCTTTCGCAGTAGTTGGTACTTGTACAATAGAACTTAAAATAAAACTAGATGATAGAGCAAATACAGCTAAGCTTTTTAAGACCTTACTTTTGTTGTTTGCTTTTTTTCCCATTTTCTTTCCTCCCAGTCTCTGTCTCTTTATTACATATGTAGTGCAATGAATTACGAAACAATGATTCTAATAATAATTTTTTTGTTTCTCCTTTTCCTCATTAATCCTCTCCCCTGCCTAACTAAATAGTAGATTAATACATTTGTAAAAATGTAAAGGTTTCGTGCTGATGACTTAACTTCACATTTAATACACTGATCTGTCTTTCAACATCAGGTTAAAATTTTTCAACTAATCTAATATCAACTGGGAGTTTATCCAACATTTATTCATTCAATATTCAGAAACATTTCCCAGTTAACCCTCATCATCCCACATTTCTACTTTTCTGAAAATTAAACATAGGATGTATCTTGTGCTGTTCTTGGTTCTATACCTKCWTAAAACAAAAGTACTATACCAAGAGTGACATAATAAGGGACAGGACATTTTTTTATAAGTGATTTTTAAATAAGTAAACGGAACAAGTTGATTTCGAACGGCATAAATGACTGCCTGTGTTACTGGCAAATTACTAGTTTATGTGGAGGATCAAACCATATCGTAAGAGTTTTAAAGTGTCTCAAACTGTTGAGGGGCTTAGTTATCTTGAAGAGTTGAAGATCGTCCTGGAACATCCGCACTGCATGGACATTCCAGAAAAGCCCCCGATCGTATTATAAGGTCAGCCAGATATTTAAAATGTACCCTTATGACACTGATGCTTTTTGAACGCAGAGAGCTTGATTTCAAAAGTAAATAAAAAACCTTAACCCAATAAAATACAGGGCTAAGGCTACTTAAAATCTTATTTAATTACTGTCTATTTACTGTAGTAAGTCATAAAATGGTTCTTCATTTGATTATAGAAACTAGCTTAGGATTATTTTAATCCTAACTGACTTAACACCAAATCCAACGTAACACCTTTATACATATCTTTCGCTTTAGGTGCATTTGGAACAGAGTCATTTTGTAATCTATAGTTTTTAATTACATAGTCCATATCCTTTTTATCAACTGTGCCGTCGAAGTTCAAGTCGGACCCTGATGTATTTTTACCCCAATTTTTTTGAAGCTCGATTGCATCTAATACATCAATGACATTATCTTTATTGACATCTCCTGCTTTAGCTGGAGATAATAAATAACTCATGTCCCTTCCAATTATTTCACCTCGAACGTCATACGATAACACTAGAGACTTAGAAATCGTAAAATGGCCGGGTACATCAAGAGTCACTGTATAAGGATTTTTATCAGCTTTCATTCCACCAGCAACGTAACTACCAGATTTGTTTGTAAGAGGAGCGTCAACAACTGTTTTTCCATCATAAGACGTAACTGTAACATTTGCGCCAATGGTTCTGTGGTCTAATGCGTTGTTCCGCCCGCCTGTTAAAGGATCCAGCATGCCCTCAAATTGTAATGAACCCCATAACCTTGAGTAGGTTGGTTTCAGTTTAAAAGTCTCAATATAAGTATAAACATTATTAGTTTGGACATTGGATTGATCTATGGTCGTTCCTTTCATCTCATTTTCAAACCAGTTTATAGGCGAACCTTTCGAATAAATGTTAGATGTTTGTAAGTCGAAATTTACCAACTGCATATCTTCTGGTAAAGCCTTAGTTCCTAAGTAGTTAAATGTAATCGTATAGTACGTATTTAACGTATCTGATGTGGTTGTTACAGTTACTTCTGAATTACCAAATTGCTTCACTGCATCATTTACAACGACATTTTTAATGGTGCCTAAGTCTCCATAGTCTTTCATGACTGGAATCGTCATCTTTGCAGTTTTTAAGTTTTTAATATTATTCGAACGTATCGAATAATTGACCGTATCTCCAGTCGAAATCGATTGTTTGTTTGCTTTTAAATAATAATAGGGTCTAGTATCAGTAACAAATGCTACCCGTAGCATTGCCGTAGCATCTGCACTAAAGTTTCTCGCAGCATCCATTCCATAGAACTGAACTTTTAAAGGTGCAGCTTGCTGTTTGACAAGGATTTGATCCTTGTAATTTCCATTTTTATCAGTGTAGATTGGATCATATGGCCATGGTCCATTGTAAAAGGAAACAACTGAATTGTTTGATTGATCAACAGGAATACCTAAGCGCTTTGCCTCTTCCGCTTCAGGATCATTTACATTGATATTAAAGTCATATAAAAATTGTCCATTTGAATCAAGCTGACTTAAATTATATTCAATCACTTTTTGATCTAACGAATCAAAGGTGGAGGTCATCGTTGGCGCTCCAACCTCATAGA
>NZ_JBFUIO010000208.1:0-2647 GCF_056401835.1 Paenisporosarcina sp. P4_D4
GTCTCTTGTCCTGGCAAACCCAGTCGTCCTAAATAGCACACATGTTCTTATCTATATCGGGATTAGTATTGCCATAATGGTAGTCGCTGTAAAGTACTTCTTGACTACTGGGAAACTTAAAAAGATATAGGGGAGTGAGGAATGTTGGCGTATTTCAAGTTCGAATTTTTTCAATTTATTAGCAATAAGAAAAATATTGCAATTTATGTCATTTTACTTTTTTTCTCATGTTATTATGCACTAATAATTGCTCCAACATATAACCCTATTGAAAAAGTAGATGAAAGTGAAATTGAAGCACGGTATCTAACAAGGGAGGAATTTCTAAATAATGTTGAGATTAGTGCAGGAACACATTTCTTAACTTTTTTTGCTGTAGAAATTTACCCAGAATGGAATGAATATGATAAGGGACGATTAGAAGCTATAAAACATCACAATCTGAAAGAGTATGCTGAGGCTACTTCTAAGTGGTATGAGTACGCTGATAAGATGATTTTTTACAGGGGAATGGGTGTCCTATTTTATAATCCGGGGTATTACACATTTGGAAATAATTATGCACCGATGGACGGACACTATGCCTATTTATATTCTGCAAGTCGATACGAAGGATATACAGAAGGGAAATCGAGTTTATCTGTAAATATTTTCGAAGAAAGGACAGCCTTACAAACATTGCAACGTCTGTTACACTCTAACCTTCCGCTAATTCTCATTGTTAGCTGTATATTCTTCACGGTGGATATCGTGTTGAAGGATCGCCGGAATCCAACACTTTTACAAGGTTTACCACTTTCAATTTGGAGAAAGTTGCTTGTAAAAGGAGGAGTTGCCTTACTAGGTACCATCCTATCAATTATTCCACTCTCTGTTGGTTTATTGATAATTGGTGGGCGAAATGGATTTGGAGATTTTGATTTACCTGTTCCGATATATTCTGCTGATGAAAAATTATTTTCAAATATAATGCTATGGGAATATCTAATACAAAACATGCTCTTTATGGTTTTCTGGTTTTTATTCATCATTTCATTACTACTTCTTGTGAGTGTAATGTTAAAAAATGAGTTTGCAAATTTATTGGTAGGTAGTGTGTTTGTTATTGCTGAATTTATCTATTTTGATAGAGGGAATGGGACGGTCTGGAATATTCAGTGGACTCCAACGAGCTATGTTCAAGTTGGGCAAATTATCTCGGGGTATCGGAACTATCTTTATAATTCCAAAGCACTCACATTTGAAGGCGGACTCTCCGTATTAGGATTGTGTACGTGTATTTTTCTGTTATCGACTTTCTTGATTAGTAATCAAAGAAAGTTTAGGCTACTTTAGTTTGATAGAGATGGAGTGAAGATATGATTGAATTAAAAAATATTGGTGTTCACTTTTCAAGTAGAGTCATTTTAAAAGATGTTTCGGTGATTTTCAATCCGGGAGAAATTATTGGTTTGGTGGCTCCGAATGGGACTGGAAAGTCAACACTTATGAATGTAATCATGAATTATATCAATCCAAACAGTGGGAAAGTCATTCTAAATCATAAGTTAGAATATACAAATAAAAAGAATGAAGTGAAAATACATCAACTAGTATCCATGATGCCTGATCAAGGTGACTTATACAATCAGATTTCCGGAAAAGAGCATTTAAAAATTTATTCCTCAATGTGGAACAGTAACCCAAAATTGATTGACAGTATAATAAATGAACTTGGAATGGCGTCATATATAGACAAGAAAACAGGAACGTATTCTTTGGGGATGCGCCAAAGACTTTGCTTTGCAATGCAAATTGTATCAGATACCCAAGTCATGTTAATGGACGAAGTGATGAATGGATTAGATCCTACTCATGTCGAACTTATTTCTCAAATACTAGTTAAAAAGAAAATCGAAGGAAAAACGATTATTGTGGCGTCTCATTTATTAGAAAACTTAGAAAAATATGCGAGCCGCATTTTCTTTATGAAAAATGGAGAATTGATACTAGTCAATGCCATATCCCCTGGGTTTGAAGAAAGAGAAATCACAACCGTAAGAGTAAAAGAAATGACAGAGATGACAAAAGAAAAGTTTTCAAAAGAGTTTCCAGATACAAACGTACGATCATTGCCAAATGACGGTACTCTACTAGATGTACGCGGATATGATTCGGGGAGATTAGGAAATATAGTAGAGTTTCTTAATGAAAATCAAATAACAGAGTTTAGTTTTGGGAAAATAACATTAAATGACTTGTATTCAATGTATTATCAAGAAGGCTGAGGTTATAGGAAAATACCCACATTAGAGTAACTAGGAGGAGTGAAGGTTTTTGAATTTAGTGTTTTTCATTATTATAATATTTTCTCTAATTGTTTCTACACTAACCTGCATTTGGGTATTAAAAAGGCAGAAAAATAAATGGTTTGGAATATTAGGTGCATTGTGTGTAAATTCACTTATTTTATCAATCGCTACTGTCCTTCTTTACAAATTAGACGTTCAAACATTTCATAAACAGACAGACGGATTTTTTAGTAGCTTGGGTATTTTAGTCTTTGTATTTTTTATTCCGGTCATCACTTTTATTAACTACTATACTCTTGAATTATTAAGACAAAGAAGTATGAGTAAGACGGTTTAATCAATATGTAGGATAGTTA
>NZ_JBFUIO010000209.1:0-2627 GCF_056401835.1 Paenisporosarcina sp. P4_D4
GAAGAAGAAGGTGCAATTGCACAATTCAATCATCCCGATCCAAATAGTAAAGGGAACTTCAATGGTTTTGGTCATTTAAATAAAGACATAGATGATAACGTTACGTTGTTTGAATATAAAGTTTCACGTTATTTTGACACATTCGTCCAAGCTTTGGATAATGGGTGGCACCTTTCTCCTTCCTATGGAGGGGATGAACACAGTGCCAATTGGGGAAGTGGAAATCCTGCTTTAACAGGTGTTTGGACAGATGAATTAACGAGAGAAAGTATTTACGATGCAATGGCGAACCGCCGTACGTATGTTACTTTCGATGAAAATTTTGAATTAGGTTACTCAGCTAATGGAAAAATAATGGGTTCTATACTCTCTGGGGACACAAAAGAACTTAATCTTAATGTTTTATTGAAAGATCCAGACACAGAGGATCTTATTGACAATGTCACTATCTATACAAACAACGGTGAGATTGTAAAAGAATATAAGGATATTAATAACAATGAGTTTGTAATAGATGAGTCGATACCATCCAGTGATGGGGAATATTTCTTCATTCGAACTTTCCAGAAAGATGGAGATGAAATACTTAGTGCACCGATCTGGGTTGGTGAGGTAACGAAAGGAACTGACTACGCTCCTGATATCGTCATAAACGGGGAATTGCCTTCTACTGTTCAGTTAGGGGATACAGTGGAAATTCCTGATGCAACATCAATTGATGATAGTGGTGAGACTCCTAATGTGAAAGCAGAAGTTTTTGATTCTAAAGGCATGGCGGAAATAGTGGATAATCATTTCGTGGTAGAGGAATACGGCGAATACTTTGTTAGATACTATACGACGGATTCAGCAGGAAATTCACGGGTTAACACAGTCAGAATATTGGTTGATGATACTAGTCTAGATGGAGACAAAATTTTAAATGAATTTACGCCAACTGTAAATGTTGGGGCAACGGAAGAAGAAGTAGGCATAACACTGGTTACGGACAATGTTCTGAAGGAAGCCAATGTTCAGTATATGCCTACTTCCGAAAATGATTGGAGCAATGCAAGTGTCATTGAAACAAAGGTTTCTTATTTTGAATCTGCTTATGGGGAAAATATAGACAATAGTAGTTATAGAGTACTGGCTTCACATGAGGCAGATTTAGCAGATTTAAAAAGAGAGACAACTTATCAATACCGATTTGGCCTGACTCCGGAAGGTCCATGGGGACAAGCGTATTCATTTGAAACAGCTCCTGAATCAGAGGATACAACGATTTACCTTATGGGGGATCTCCAAGTTCCGGACCGAAATCCAGAAAGCTTTAAGCTTTATACTGACATGCTGGATGTATTGAAACAAAAAAATGCAGACGGCAAGCTAATGATCCAAGTTGGTGACTTGGTGAATTCAGCTGGTATGACTGATGCTTGGACGGATGTAATGAAGTATATCTACAAAGACCTAAATTTGTTATCAGCAAACATGATTGGGAATCATGAAGTCATACAAGATGTTGATGCAAGCTCATACACGAATTTCTTCAACTTACCTGAAAATGGGAAAGGTACGAAAAAAGAAGGGAATTATTCGTTTGACTATGGAGACGCACACATCGCTGTATTAAACTCGATRGACTTCACGGATAAGCAATTAGAGTGGCTTGAGCAAGACATGAGAGCAACTAATAAGAAATGGAAAATTGTGATGGGACATTTCCCGTATTATGGTGGTTCACATAGCGATGATGCTGGGATGAGTACAGGTAGAGCACAAATAACTAAGAAACTTCAACAATTGGGAGTAAGCCTTTATATTGGCGGGCATGACCATGTATATAAACGTACAACCATTAGAGACGGTGTCATGAATAATAACCAAGACGCGATGAACTTAGGGACTACGTTTATTACAATGGGTTCATCTGGTCCTAAATTTTATGACAATGAAGTCTATGATTGGGATAACGTAGTTTACGATGAAAATGTTCAGACTGGCGTGATTCTGGAAGCTAATGAAGATTCCTTAATGATTAAAGCCTACAATAATGCCGGAACTGTTATTGATGAATTTACATTGACTCCGCCGGAAAGCCATATGGAATTATCAAGTGTAGATGTGGAGGATGGAGAGTTTAATGGAGTTGGTTTATTAAACTATCCGAATTCAAAAGATCAAGTTACTGTGGTTGGTGCTACCTACGATGCAACAGGTACAAAGCTTATCGATGCACAGATAAAAGAGGTAGCATTAGAGGGACTTGGTCGTGAACAAATCATCAATTTCGACAAACCGCTTGTTTATAATGATCAAAATACTGTAAAACTTTTTGTTTGGGACAATTTGACGAATCAAAATCCTATTTTCCCTTCTAGAATTGTAAGAGAAGCGATGGATGGAGAAGGTACTGCAGAAAATCCATATAAAGTTGATACAGTTCAAGACTTGGAGAAAATCCAATATTATCCAGATAAACATTATATCCTAACAAAAGATATCATTGGAAACCAGGACGTAATTACTGCAATTGGATCCGATGCCACCCCATTCAGTGGAGTTTTTGATGGAAATGGACATTTTATAACAGGTGTTGATGTTTCAACAAATGGTGCTGGATTATTCCGGATCAATAACGGCAC
>NZ_JBFUIO010000210.1:0-2614 GCF_056401835.1 Paenisporosarcina sp. P4_D4
ATATTAGATGATGTAAACTTCAAAATAGATAATCCATTATGGAAAGACTTAACCATAATTAGAGAAGATGGAAAAATTAACAATCAGATTGATGAAATAAAAATAAGTAAATACTTTAGAGGTTTAATTAAATAAATAGAGAATATAATATAAGAAAATACAAAAATAGAAAAAATAGGGAGAGAAAACATAAATGTTAAACGCAGAGAAGTTTTACAATGGGGAAATTAAAATTGAATATTTAAATACAATACAGCATCCAGAAACTAGAAAATTGACTGCATATCCATTTATGGCAGCAAAAGAGACAGAAGAGAAAATTTATAAAAAAGACTTATATGATATGTCTATTGATGAGATAGCAGATGTTATGAAAGCATTATCAGTTTCATCCGCAAATACAGCTTATAATCATGCAGTAAAGTTTGAACAATATATTGATTGGGCTATTGAAAATGGCTATGTAGGAAGCAACATTAATCCACTTTCAGGATTAGAAAGTAAATTAGAATGGTCTAAACAATTTGTAGCCACCTATAAACAATCAGCATTCACCAGACAGCAAATTTTAGGTATGTGTGAAGGATTAGAAAACTATGTAGATCGAGCAGTATTGTTAGCTTTATTTGAGGGAATTAGTGGAGAAGGGTTTTCTGAAATCCTTAACTTACGAACTAAAGACTTAAAAGAAGAAGATGGAAAATATTTCGCTACACTATATCAAAAAGATGGATCAAGTCGCACAATAGAGATTTCCGAATACTTATATGACACATTACACAAAGCAGATGCAGCACCAGAATATTACAACAAGAATGGTCATGCTGAAAATGACAGACAAAGTACAAGTAAGTTCTTGGATTCAGAATTCATTATGAAGAAAACAACAAGAGGAAAACAAGAAGGAGCACTAACACTGTTCTTCGTAAATCGTAAATTCCAAATTTATAAAGAAGTATTTAACTTAAAATATTTAAAATCTAAAGATATCCAAGTATCAGGAATGATGCACATGGCTAACGAATTGTATAACAGAGATGGAGAATTCAAGCAGGAACATTTACACGAAATTGGAGATCAGTTTGATACATCTATGACAAGAGTAGACAAATACGAAAATAGAAATACTAACGTAATCAAATTGTTGCTTAAAACAGATCAATTTAAAAATTTATACTCATACGATTTAATTAAGTAAATTCAACTAGAGTACCAAAACACATATAACAGTCACTCATTTTTCAAGCTGGAATAGCTGAAAATGTGTTGGCTAAGAGTAATAAATAAATTATGAGGATATGTAGCTTGTTTTTGACTTCTTGATAGGGGCGCAATTGATGAGTTCGAGAATGCAAAAAGAATGTATATATCAAGCAATCAAGCATTAATACTTGACAAGATAAACATAATATGGAAGATAATTCTTGACGAAAAAATCATAACATGATAAGATTTTTTCGTAGGACAGGAGGAAATTGTTTTGAAAATTAAGAATGTGTCATTTGAACTCGACGAAGCAACACACCTGAAATTGAAGATCAAGTGTGCTACCCTAGATGTCAATATTAAGGACTACATGGCGGAGCTAGTCAAAGAAGATTTAAAAGAAGCGCAAGAGGTTTAGACAGACTGTCCAGCACCTTCTCAAAAGTACGGACAGTCTGCTGTTCTGTAGTCTGAAAAAGACTACCCTTCTATTATAACAACTTTGACAAAACTTGACATCTAAAAATGATACGTCCTCTTGTCCTATTTATTCGACAAATTAATACCAATGAAGGATAAATTATTAATGTAAATAAGACATTTGTATTATTGATTTACTGATTATGGTAATATTTTATCAGAATAAGCACAATTTTCAGATAAAAGGATGAGTTGACAGAAGAGTTGCTGAGGAGTACAATTGGATAAAATAAGCGAACAACTGTTCGTAAACGGGGGTCATTTACATGTCATCAGTGCAGTATATCATCACATGTACATCAAACTTATCAGCAAAAACATTGATTACAGAATACGATCCTTTACTCCTAGCGGAAATCAATCTATCCTTGAAGAACATGCTTGGCGGAATATGCATGTTAACAGTGGAGGATTTTCAGATTGTCGCTGCTGAAGATTGCGAAACAGAGTAATAGGATGAGAGTTTAAATGCTCCTAGACATTTAGACAAGCATAGTGAGCTAATCAAATTTTAAAAATCAGCCATCTAAACCACTATGAAATTTAAGTTAAGACACGAGTTTCATATAACAGTCGGTTTTTTTACAAGCTGAGGTCGCAGTATATGAAGGGTGTCTGGACAGGGTGCAAGAAACTGTCCTACACATTTCGAAAAAATGAATAATAGAATAATAAAGTTTGAGTGATTTGAATATTAATATTCAAAAACGCAATAACAGAAAATTAAAACTTGAGCTACACTTTTGAACATGATATAATAAGTTATGAATTCAGGAGGTGTATAACAGCGATGACAAATTCAAGCTGGAATGAATATAAGAAGTCCATTACGGTATTAACCAAGGATCAGATTGAAGTAATGGAAGACGAAGCAAAGAAGATTGCTGATGCACTTAGTAAAAAAGAGGTAGAAGAAGCTGACAAATAG
>NZ_JBFUIO010000211.1:0-2585 GCF_056401835.1 Paenisporosarcina sp. P4_D4
ATATAGTTTTAACCAATACGCGTTGTCTTCTAAGTAGCTTTCAAGTGCCCTCCGTACATTTTCCTCTGTTAGCTCCTTCACGAAAACCATCGGATGTCCTGGAGCAATATAATTTGATTTCTCCCTACTCATCTCTGTTTCAAGATTTTTTGGAGTTGAAACAACTAAGTTATAAGTAAAACCATCATCTAATTCAACAAAAACATCAACATTGTCATCTTTAATATTTGAAATCTTGGATAAATCCGTTGGATATTCTATATTTATTATTTTCATTATTACACTCCTTATTTACCATATAGCTCTGTTAAGATTTTGATTACATCTTTTTCAATTCTTTGCTCATTCGAATGTTAGGCTACTATAGTCATTTTATTGATTTCTTCTTCAACTAAACTACCCCGTTAGTTGAATAAGAAAAGGGCTTTACCCCTTATTAAAGTAAAGCACCCGTTAGTTGAAGAACGTTTTTAAATTATCGAATAAAAAGCATCCTTACTTTGATTTCTCTTATAAACAAAGGGAGCTCATTTTAACTCCCTTTGACTTTTATTTAATGCTTTCGGCTATTGTTATGATTTCTTTTTCTGTAAGTTCAGGTGCACCTTTTTTCCCATCGAGGGAATCTGAAAAGCCAGAAAAAACAATTTTCCAATCACCTTGCTCAATATAAATATGATAACCATTTATATCCTGAATTCCAATTAATGTACCAGACATACCATTGATTGAAATTTCTTTTTCTATTACTGTACCTTGTGTTGTATTAGCAGTAAACTCTGGTTTTTCTTTTGAAACGTTTGTTGCTGTTATTCTATACATTCTGTCTTCTGTTCGAAGATGATAATTATATGAAACAAATTTGTCTTTACTTGTATTCACTGTATATTCCTTTACTGATGAATTTTCTTCGGCAACGTGTAATTGTTCTGGAAATGGGATATCCATACTATATTTTTTTTCAATTTCATCGACAGAGCTATAAATAGTAGCATCATTGCCTGCTATTCCTCCCCATGTCCAACCAATATCTGTTTGTGACATTTCCTCTACTTGATTAAAACTAAATAGATTCTCAATTGTCGCTTGAACGGATGGAGAAGCTAATGAACCGATTCCTAAAACAGAAATCATGACTGCTGCAACCCATAGTGTTTTTAATTTTCTTTTTGGTTGTTCTGATTTTGCTTTTTTCACACCAAGTTTTGACCTTTCGTGTAATTCTTTTGGAATCTGGATTCTTTCTAATTCTTGCTTTATATTACTCACTAATATCAGCCTCCTTAAATTTTTTACGAAGTTTACCTAATGAACGGTACAACACAGATTTCGCCGTACCTAACGGGATATTTAACATCTCCGATATTTCTTTAAATGAATAACCTTCATAGAATCTTAAAATGACTATACTTTTTTCATCTTCATTTAACTGTTCTAATAATTCTTGAAGTGTAATCGAAAGAGAAACATCTTCATCCTCCGAGCCAAGAAACTCTTCATACTCTGGTTTAAGTTGGACCACCTTTTTATTTTTTTTAACTAAATCAATTGAACAAGAGATAGTAATCTTTATTAACCAAGTCTTGAAATACTCTGGGTTCTTTAATGTATCTATCTTTTTAAATGAACGATATGCTACCTCTTGAACCACATCTAAAGCATCACTTTCATTTTTAACATATACATAAGCCATTCGATAAATATCTTCTTCATGTTTTTGGAAAAGTATTAAAAAGGCTTTATCATCACCTTTTTGTGCTTTTTTTATTAAACTAATGATTGTTATTCACCCTCCCTACAATGTCTTACACCCATTAGACAAATTAATTTAACATTTGGCTCATTTTTTCAAAAATAAAAACAAGGATATAAATCCTTGTTTAAAATAACAGTGTAATTTCACTAAACTGCTCCGTTAGTTCAATAAGAAAAAAAGCTCCACTCCTTATTGAAGTAAAGCACCCGTTAGTTGAAGAAGAAATGCGACCATTAACATATCTATTCTATCGCTGAACGAGTGTGCTGCATGCACTCCTAGTAGACATAACACCCGGATTAGGAAGTCTTCGACTTTATTACTCAATAAGAAAAAGCTGCCATGTAAACGGCAGTATCAGTAAATTTCATTTAAGTAACKCATCCGAAATTATCGCCACTCAATTTTCATCATTGGTCTCTGMTATTAAAAAATTTGAAATAATTGGAATTAATAGATATAATAGTTTAATTGAATAAAATTGACACAAAGGGTGATAAAAATGAAGACATTAGAAAATAGGAGATTTATTGTTGAAAATAAATTAGGCTATACTCAAATGATTGGAAGATTATTATCCATGATGGATTATACACGTACGACCACATTAAATGCAGTAGATGGTTTATCAGTAGAAGAACTGGATTATCGTATAAATGGCAAGGGAAATTCAATTGGTTGTCTTTTGTATCATATGGCATGTGTTGAAGAAGTCTATCAAATTTCGACATTTGAAGACCGTGATTCTACTAAAGAAGAACTTCAAAGGCTTAATGTAGGATTAAAACTTGGTGAAAAGGCACATAAAGAAATCAAGGATAAAGAAATT
>NZ_JBFUIO010000212.1:0-2572 GCF_056401835.1 Paenisporosarcina sp. P4_D4
GAGAATGACTGTGTAATGTTGCTTTTGACACAAACAGTGCAACAGAATAATTGAAAAAACGAACACCAAAGGATGTTCATTAAGAAATTAAATCTTTGTTGGTGTATTGCCCATTGCAATAGAGATTCTATTCCAACTGTTTATCTGATTAATAATAAGAACTAGATCAACATATTGTTTTTCATCATAATGCTCTCGGACACGCTTGTATAAGTCATCAGGAACTCTTTTAGTAGGGATTAGAGTAATATGCTCAGATAGTTCGAGAGCAACTTTCTCTTCAGGTGTATAAAAAGAACATTCATTCCAAGCATTTAAACAATAAATGCGTTGTTCGGTTTCACCCATCTTACGAGCATCGGATGTATGCATATCTATACAGAAGGCACAACCGTTAGTTTGAGAGGCTCTAATTTTGATTAACTCTCTAGTAGTTCTATTAATTGTAGTCTGCTTAGTGTACTTCTCCATATCCATCATAATTTTCATACCATCAGGTGCAATATCATAATAGGGAACTCTTTGACTCATAAGGCAAGACTCCTTTGATTTTAAGATACTAGTATTATACCTTTATACGAAAATTAGCACTAAGATTTTGTTTGTATGACATTCAAAATCAAGAGGAACTTCAGTTGTAATTAGTTGCTTCACAGTTCGATGATGATATGCAAAAGTAGATGCTAAAGAGGAATAAAAATGTCTAGAGTTCGGTAAGATCCGGTTATGGTGCCAATTCTGAAAATCAGGACAGGTGTTTATCAATAGTTACGGCGCTGCCGGAGGAGTCCAAATGCCTTTTGGAGGATACAAAAAAAGCGGAATTGGCAGAGAAAAAAGCCATCTTGCCTTGAGCAATTACGTCCATTAAATAAGGGATCTAATATAACTAAAATATAGGGAGCGTGTCAGTATGTCAAAATACGTTGAAATTGGTTACCCAATATATGAAGGAATGCCCGTTTATCCAGGTTTGCCTGAAGTGAAATTAGAACCAAGAGAACGCTTGAACAAAGGAGATGACTGGAACGGCAGCGTATTGAGTATGTATCTTCATGCCGGGACCCATGTTGATGCCCCACGACATCATTTGAATAATGGCAAGGGAATAGACGCTATTCCTATTGAAGATTTTATCTATCGGAAGCCTTTGGTAATCGATTGCCCGGTAGGCCCTAACGGCTTTATCACCATTGAAAAGTTAGAGGAATATGAAGAGCTGAACGAAGCAGATATTCTAATCTTCAATACGAGTCATTGGAAACACCGGGATACGGATTTCGAGAAATACGCTAATAATTTCCCGGCTGTCTCCCCGGAAGCCGCCGAATATATCCGGACAAAATTGCCTAACTGCAAAGCTGTGGGCATTGATACGTTGAGCATTGAAAACCTGACAGAAGCAAAAGGAAACGGCTATTTTGTGCACCATGCCTTCTTGGATCATGAAAAGTATGAAGAACCAACGATGCTCATCTATGAAGACATCAATCCAGAGCCATTAATCGGCAAAAAGCTCATTTCTGCCTTTACAGCACCGCTTCGCATCAAAGATCACGATGCCTCTATCGTCAATATCGTCGTTGAAGTTGAAGAATAAAAGCCATTCCTGAATTCTGGCGGCCAAATTCTTTGTGTTCTTCAACCAGTGACAGGTTAGTTGAAGAAGGAATTATCGGCTATATTGAAGAATACTATTTTGAAAGAAGCCAGGAGGCCACAAAATGGAACAAACAAAAGAAGAAAAAAGTGAAATTTGGGAATGGGCAAAAGCACTGTTCATTGCATTTGGACTTGCCTTGCTAATTCGTTATTTCATATTTACCCCAATTGTTGTAGATGGAGAATCAATGGATCCAACTCTTGACGATGGAGACCGTATGGTGGTCAACAAAATTGGTTACGAGGTAGGACAACCAAACCGTTATGATATCGTGGTATTTCATGCAACTGAAGACAAAGATTATATTAAACGAATAATTGGTTTGCCAGGTGAACATGTTGCCTATAAAAATGATCAGTTATATATAAATGGAGAACCGCAGGATGAACCTTATTTAGAGTCTCGTAAAGAAGATTTAAACGAAGGTGAAGGTAGTTTAACAAAAGATTTTTCACTTGAAGAGAGTACTGGAAAGACAATAATTCCTGAAGGATACGTGTTTGTTATGGGGGATAATCGTGGAAATAGTACGGACAGTCGAATAATTGGCCTGATTTCAATGGAAGAAATCATAGGCAACACTGGAATTGTTTTTTGGCCACCAAGTGAAATAGGACTTGTGAAGTAATGTACGCCAATAACAAGCAAGATGAAGCAAATTTATTTATGTATAATCAACTCCAGATTCCTAATACTAACTAAGCTYTCGAAGCATAACATGGTGTGAGGTTAATCGCGATGAGATTTATTGCTTGGAGTGCAGTAGGAGCTGGGTAAAGTTATATGCCCTAGAGGATTCCACATTTTGGGGACTTTTATATTGAACCTCTTAGTTTTATTAGGTTTGATCTATTATATAAAAGGCTAATCAATTCATCGGTTTTAATGGAAAAATAAGGAGTACTGCAC
>NZ_JBFUIO010000213.1:0-2519 GCF_056401835.1 Paenisporosarcina sp. P4_D4
CTCTTAACTGAATGCGAAAAGAAAAGCATAAAAAATATAATGGTGCACACTGATAACATCAATGTTGCCACTACATCAGACCAACATAAAAAGTATGGGAAACTGATAAAAACAATGAATGAGTTATTGAAGAAAACAGAATCAAAAATTAAATGGGTTAGCAGAAAGCTTAATAAGGCTGCACATAAGGTTTGCGAATCAGTGAAAAAGATAATAAATGAAACTAATAATGGCAACGTTCTGAGTATTAATCCTTCTGATTTCGTGCTGATTAAGAAAGAACGAATTTATGTTACAAATCATAAGATCGGTTCAATTTCTAAAAACTCCTTAACAGATGTGGAATTGAATCATATCCGTCAATATTATAGCCAAATGATTAAAGCAGAGAAAAGGATTCCCATTGAAAGAATTCTTGAATGGGGATCAAAAAAGAAAACATGTAATTCTAAAAAGGGACGAATTATGTTCGTTGAGAGATTTATCGCAAGAAATCATTCTCTAAATGACATTCTTTTTGAAAGAGCATGTCATGCATTTAATAAAGTATCTATTAGCATCGTATAAAATCAAACTTTTACATGGAGGGTAGAAATGTTCAGTGAATGGAAGCGAAAAAGAGAGCGTAAGAAACTGCAAAGCTGTTGCCTACATGAATATCATAAAGTCTGTGAACATCAAGTGCTTGAGAATGTGGTGAAACTTGCTTGCCACTACGATTTATATTGCCCATTGTGTGAACGTGAGGTAAGAGTGACAGAGAAAACTGCTGAGAGAATATTAGCAAGGCAGGAAGTAAGAAAACAATATGCAAATCAGAATAGTGTTTAATGGGAGTTGAATTATGGACGAATTAGTTGCTAATTGGATGCTACGAGTTGCTGGATTAATTTATCTGTTGTTGTTCGGATCAATTACCATATGGGGAGTAAGAAAAGTAGATGATACAATGACAGCATATTTATGGAAGTTGATTAGGGTGTTTAAGAAAATGAAAGGGAGAGTATAAGATGAACAAAAAATCTGCAATAGTGGAAGCAATACTTCTAGGTGGCTCTCCAGCACTAGCAGGTGTTTTAATCAATTTGATGGCAATACCTTTAGTTGGCGAGTTAGCATTAATTAATAAAGTTGCGATGGCTGTCTGTGTTTTGATTGGGATTGTTGGTGGAGTCACAGTTTATAAATTAAACAAGAAATACATTAAAGAATAAATAAAATTGAAGTTTTAACGGACAGTAGACAACAAACTGCGAAATTAGAAAGGGGAATAAAAATGATTGTAAATATCAATAAACCTAGCTGTTATGAAACTGGAAAGTTTGTAAAAAAAGGCGATTTATTAATTGCGAAGGATTCTGAATTTAATTTAACAGAGGGCAGAATCTATGTGGCAGTTAAGAATCAAGGAGAAGGTACATTTGGTGATTGTATATTTGTCGTGAATGATAAAGGCATTGAGCTGGATTATTCAAGAGAATATTTCTGTCATTATGAGGGCGAACTTGTCTCAACAGACTGAAGCACAGTTCAACCAATATCAGCGGTAAGAGGTGAGCATTGTCTCACTTTAAATAAACTATAAACTAAACCATATGACACGGAGGAATTTATTCATGAAAAAGAAAGTAGCAATATTAGTAGTAGCTATCGTAGCAGCATTTTTAATCGGTGGAATCTTCATCGGATCACAAATTGGAGCTTCAAGTGGATGGTCAAATGAATTAACAAGTGAAGTAAATAAACAATTAGGTGCTGTTGGATTCGAGAAGAAAGAAGAAATCCTCCAAAGTGATATTACAGCAGAAATGAAAGAAGTATTAGACCCGAAGATTGCTGAAGAAGAAGCAGCATTGAAGAAGATGTTAGAAGAATATTATGAGCTTAAATTACAGGGGCTAGAAAATTCTCCTGAATTCGCAGAACTGGAGAAAAAAATTGAACAAATTCGACTTTCGATCTTTAATCGCTACAAAGTTGAAATAGACTCAATGTTTAATGGAACATGACCATTCAAGAATCCCTTATTTTACAGGGGTTTTAGAGGGTAGATATTCCGATAAAATGTAGTTTTTAATGGGAGGGTAGCCAATGACCATTGTAGGTAAACGCTGTGAGGTTGAAGATGATTTTGTTGTAAAAATCAGAAGGAAAAGATTGTCAAAACAAGGCACTATCGTTGGTTTCTATTTGAATGAGTATTGGCATCCATACTTATATCGAGCTTTTCATATAGAATTTGATGATGGATCAAAGGATACTCACATTGCTAAAGATGTCAAGATTTGCTCATGAAACAGAAAATTTATTGGAAAAGAGGAAAGCGAAAATGAATTGGGTAACATTTTTTACTATAATTTCACCTGTGGTTGTAGCAATAATAGGTAGTGTTGTAGCATATTTCCAAGCAGTAAAAACAAGTAATATTAAAATTAAGGAATTAGAAACACAATCAAAACATGAATTGGAAACAATTAAAGAGCTTCATGTAAACGAATTAGAAAAAATTAATGCTGAAG
>NZ_JBFUIO010000214.1:0-2480 GCF_056401835.1 Paenisporosarcina sp. P4_D4
CGATGCAACGTACTTTCATGTTTCGAAGCTAGCAGAGCGATGCAACGCACCTCCATGTATCGAAGCTAGCGAAGCGATGCAGAAACAGAAACAGAAACATGAGCAATGTATACTGCGTCGAGTAACCGCAGGCGCACCGGTTTTTCTAGTGACGAGGAGACTAAAACCGTGCCCGCGAAACGCGTCCGCCGCAAAGGAAATCAATATTTTCTTGCATACGCTCTTTTTCATTAGTATACAGTTATATTCACTGTTTATATTTTTTGTCTACAGTCTGAAGCAACGTCTTAAATGACGTTGCTCTACTTGACTATGGCATCCGTTAGTCGAAAATAAGTTTAACAGTTGCAACAACAAATAAAAGTCCAGACGTAACCAACAATAAAATTCCTACATTTTTATGATTATCTTTCATTACAGATAAACCCATCACTGCAAGTAGTAAAGCCATTACCAAGTTCATTACTGGAAGTAATATATAGTCATATTCAGGAGATATTAGTGAGTATGTAGCCAAACCAATAATAGTGATTCCCAACAAAATTTGTATAATAATTATCATTTCATTCCTCCTAAACCGTTCTATTAAAGTAAAGCATTCGTTACTTAAATAAAGACATACGAAATTCATTCATAACGATTAGCAATATTCTTGTACACAGGAATTCTGCAAGTTTACGAAAGAGCATTTCTGCCTAGTACAGAAACGTACACGAATATTACCTATCAAAACGCAGATCGCTTTTTTCATTTAATTTTCTTTCCAAATACGAACGACTAACGCTATAAATTGYTGTAATGATGAAAGCGATAATACTTGGGTAACCAACATAAACTACTGGTTTCATATGTTCAACTAAACTATATTCTCCCCATTCAAGCCATAAACGCCAACCCATCCCAAGGCTACTTAAGATCAAGCTACCAATAAAGACAAACCATTTTCTTTCTTTAAAAAGCCCTACAAATATGTTCGCAACAACAAAATATATTAATAAAGAAACAATCATAAAATACAAACTAAATCCCTTCAATCCAGGAATCACAAACGTAAATGTGATTCCTGTAAAAAAAAGAATAGTGATGATTGCAAATACTAAAAATTTCGCAGGTGATTTCGCTACTTTATGATAAAACTGTTGATCAAACATACATTGCCCTCCCCGTTTTACGCTTTTCCAAAAAACTTCAGTAAAAGTTAATTCAACTGTTATTTCATTGCCTTACTGTATGAAACACCACAATCATCATAGTGGTTTTCCTAAAATTCGGCTTTCAGTGATAGCTATCCTTTACTTCATACGGTTAAAATTCAAATAAGTTCCAATTTAAAGAACAAAATTTCACAACTAACCTGACCCGTTAGCCACCCATGCATCGCAATAACCAGCCGTATAAATTACTACGGCTAGGAGATGAAGGTCGCTGAACTATGGTGCGGTAAAGCCCTCCCGTGAGTCTGACACCAACGACCACGGTGCATCACAGTCTGCCGCACCCAATATGGGTAGCACTTATGGGAAGATTAATTCGGCGCTTGTTACTGCACCAGAATTGCCATTATTTTCTAGTATAGGCACTTCTCAATAATCCCGATTAATAAGGAAAGCTAAAAAAACCGTTGGCGTGTTCGCGCCAACGATTTTTTTGAAGAACAATATACAGGAAAGTTTAATCATTTATAAATATTATGACTGCTTCTTGAACAGGCACCTCTTGAATTATAAGACGGTAGCGCCAGTTCTCAAAGTCTGTTAACTTCCTTTTCCATAAGTAGGAAACTCTTTTGAAAATTATTATTTACTTAAGATGATATCAATCAATCCCAATTCTTTTGCTTCCTCGGCAAAGAAAAAGCGATCGCGATCTGTCAGTTCATTCATTCTTTCGATTGATACTTTAGAACGCTCAGACATAATGCGGTTCATACGATTCCTCGTTTCAAGAATGTGCCTTGCATGGATATCCATTACCGCAGCTTGACCCCTAACTCCCCCTAAAGGTTGGTGAAGCATAACTTCGCTATTGGGCATGGCATACCTTTTGCCCAACTCCCCTCCGATAAGCAAAAATGCACCCATGGATGCAGCCATTCCTACGCAAGTTGTACTGACATCCGGTTTAATATGCTGCATCGTGTCATAAATGGCAAAACCTGCGGTAACAGATCCTCCAGGTGAATTGATATATAGTTGAATATCTTCATTAGGATTGTCTCCACTTAAGAATAGAAGCTGTGCAATTACTTTACTTGCCAGCTGATCATCAATTTCACCACTGATTAGAATGATACGATCCTTTAACAATCTAGAATAAATATCGTAAGACCTTTCATCACTGTTACTTTTTTCAACCACAAATGGAACATTGCTCATTTGTTTGACCTCCTTATGCTGCCATTTGAATTTTTATAGAATTTCTTTCGCCAAACCCGGAAGAAACCTGCCGAATCTCGACTTTGCGACTCTCTGTACCTACCG
>NZ_JBFUIO010000215.1:0-2471 GCF_056401835.1 Paenisporosarcina sp. P4_D4
AGGTGAATGTGGGCATGAATGGGAATCAAGCTTAGTAAATAGAAAGAAGGGCAATGGGTGTCCTATCTGTAGTGGGAAGAAAATTTTTATAGGTTTCAACGATATGTGGACTACGAATCCAGAATTGGCTAAGCTACTCGCTAATCCAGAAGATGGATATAAATACACTTTTATGAGCAATAAGAGAGTGGATTGGAAGTGTAATGTTTGTCAGGAGGTCATCAATAATAAGCAGATAAGTTCTATTTCTGTAAAAGGGTTATCTTGCTCTAGCTGTTCTGATGGAGTTAGTTATCCTGAGAAATTTCTATTTAATACTTTGAAGCAGACTAATATTAAAATACATCCACAAAAGAGATTTGACTGGTCAGATGGGAAGGTTTATGATTTTTATCTTCCTGATTTAAATACTATTATTGAAGTACACGGACTTCAGCATTATGAAAGAAGACTAAATAGAGGTGGTAGAAACCTCAAAGAAGAACAAGAAAACGATAAACTGAAGTTTGCTTTAGCAAAAAATAACAGTATTGAAAATTATATTGTTATAGATGCTAGAATTTCTGACAAAGGCTACATTATTAAAAGTATTTGCTTAAGCGAATTATCAAAGATTCTACCTTTAAAGAGCATTGATTGGATTAAGGTTCAAGAAGATTCTATAGCCTCGATAATAAAAAAGGCTTATGAGCTATGGAACTCAGAAATAAATTCTTTAGAAGAAATTGTAGAATTATTAGGAGTATCGGTAGGGACATTAAGAAGATATCTAAGAGGAGGAAATAAAAATGGATTCTGTAAATTCCCTAGAATCTCTAAAGCTCATTCAGTAAGAGAGTCTGTTCGAAGGAGTGTAGTCCAATTAGATTTAGATGGTAATTATGTTAATGAATACGATGCTGTTGTAGACGCCTCTAGAGCTATAGGAAGCAAAGCATCGTTAATATCAGCATGTTGCAAAGGCAAAGCTAAAACAGCATATGGATTTAAATGGGTTTATAAAGAAGATTATTATAAGGAGGTAAACAATATTGTCAATGATTAATCTCCATTCTCACAGTGACATATCCAATATTCGATTAATCGACTCCTTAGCAAAAGTAGAGGATTTAATACAAACCGCAGCAGATTTAGGCTTAAGCGGTGTAGCCTTGACGGAGCATGAGTCAACGGGATCGCATATTCGTGGAATACAAAAGGTTAGAGAGCTTAAAGCGAAAGGTAAGATACCGAGTGACTTCCGTTTGATTCTTGGAAATGAAATTTATTTAATTTCAAATTTAGAGGAGACTCGTGATAATTATCAGTCGGGCATCACAAAATTTCCACATTTTCTCCTTCTCGCTAAAGACTCAATTGGACACTTAGCACTCAGAAAGCTCTCTAGTCAGGCTTGGAAGAACAGTTTCTATACAGGATTAATGGAAAGAGTGCCTACAACTAAAGCACACTTAGAAAAAATCATTAGAGAGTATCCTAATAAGCTAATTGGCAGTTCTGCTTGTTTGGGATCGGAAAGCTCAATTCACATTTTGAATGGTGAATATGATAAAGCCAAAGAATTTCTGGAATGGTGTGCAGATTTGTTTGGAGAAAACAATTTTTATTTAGAATTACAACCATCTCGTAGCGATGAGCAACGAAAAGTAAATCATAAGCTCATTGAGTTTTCGAAAGAATTAAAATTGCCATTGATTATTACAACAGATGCTCACTATTTAAGACCAGAAGATGCTGAAATTCATGCAGCTTTCCTTAATTCTAAAAATGCAGAGCGAGAAGTAATGAGCTTCTATGAATCTTGCTATCTGCACACAAAAGAGGAAATTTACGCAAAACTTGATTACATTGATGAATCAATTATAACTGAAGCTCTATTAAACACTTTGAGAATAGGAGATTCTATAGAAGATTACACTTTAGAATCCCCTACCGTGATTCCGAAAATTGAGTTACCAGATTTTGAAGTGTCCCATATTTTTAAAGATGGATATGAACGTTACCCATACATCAAAAAAATGGCTTTCTCAGACAATGAGCAGGACAGATACTTAATACATCTTGTAGAGAAGGGTTTTGTAGAATTAATATATACACCCCAAATAACTAAAGAAGAATTTCATGAAACATTAGCAAGGATTAATTTGGAATTGGGAGAGCTTTGGGAAATTTCTATTAAGATGGGGCAGTCAATGGGTTCGTATTATGTAACGGTTCAAGAAATAATTTCCATCGCTTGGGCGGATTCTTGCGGAGATGAAAGTCGTGATGAAGGAACGCTAGTAGGAGTTGGTCGAGGATCAGCTTCAGGCTACCTTTTGAATTATTTATTAAAAATAACAGCCATACATCCTCTGAAATACGGAGTTGAAATGCCACACTGGAGACACCTAGAGCAGATGAGGGGTGATGTTTCAGCATTGGACATTGACGTTGATGTGAGTCCACATCGCAGACCTGCAATGTTCAAG
>NZ_JBFUIO010000216.1:0-2470 GCF_056401835.1 Paenisporosarcina sp. P4_D4
GGTGAACATGCTTACAAACTTGCTATGAGTTCAACAAAATCAATGACAGGACATTTGCTTGGAGCAGCTGGCGGAATTGAAGCGATATTTACTTCGCTTGCAATACATGATAGTATTTTGCCTCCAACGATGAACTTGGAAAATCCTGATCCGATTTGTGATCTTGATTATGTGGCAAACGCCTCACGTGAAAAAGAAATCGAGTATGCAATGAGTAATTCACTTGGTTTTGGTGGACATAACGCGTCACTTTTATTCAAAAAAGTTCGTAATTAAACAGTTAAAGTCTCAGTAGCATGTAAGTGCTATTGAGACTTTTTTTGTTAGTTTTATCCATTAGATAATGTCGGATGATGTCGAAATATTAGGGAGACGAAAACAATTTCAATGGTTACTTAGTAGAAAAACTTTATATGCATATCAAATGAACGAATTAAATATTATTTACTGCGATATATTAAAATTCTCAATAAAAAGGCTATATATATCAATTCAACTAAAATTATAACTATATTAAAATAACTAAATTTAATAATAATGATTATTTAATTTACGTGTCATTCATACTTTAAACACAGTATGAGTAAATTTAATATAAAAATAATTGTTGTAACATTTGGAAAGATATTGTATATTTTTAAAAAGTGTTCGACTTTTCTGATAAAACGAACTAATACATACTATTCAGCTAAGATAAACCAACATGTGGGAGGCGTTAATTTGAGTAATCCTGTGTTAAATATTCGCAATCTTTCAACATCTTTTAAGATTAAAGAGCAGTATTATGCAGCGGTTGATGATGTCACGTTGACAGTAAATGAAAACGAAGTACTAGCGATTGTTGGTGAGTCGGGATGTGGGAAAAGCGCATTAGCTCTTTCCATTATGGGGCTTCATACAAAAAAACGAACAAAATTAGATGGTGAAGTTAATTATAATAGTCAAAACTTATTGCGTTTAAACGATGCGAATTTGAACAAAATCCGCGGGAATGATATTGGTATGATTTTTCAAGATCCTTTGACAGCTCTGAATCCATTAGTGYGCATCGGGAAACAAATTGAAGAGTCCATGAAGTATCATACGAAACTTCCAGGGAGACAGCGTAAAAAAAAGGCGCATGAGTTACTTGGGAAAGTGGGCATTCCAAACGTAGAACGCGTTTATACACAATATCCTCATGAATTATCAGGTGGAATGAGACAACGTGTTGTCATAGCGATTGCTCTTGCTTGCGAGCCAAAGCTATTGATAGCGGATGAACCAACAACCGCATTGGATGTAACAATTCAGGCACAAATTATGGATTTGATGAAAACACTCCAGGAAGATACAAAGGCTGGCATTATCCTGATTACACATGACTTGGGAGTTGTAGCCGAAATGGCAGACCGAGTAGCAGTTATGTATGCTGGTCAAATTGTTGAAGTGGCAGCTGTGGATACAATCCTGTCGAATCCGCTTCATCCATACACACGATCTTTATTGAATTCAATCCCAAGTAATTTTTCAAACAAAGGTCGTTTGCACGTAATTGATGGGGTAGTCCCATCGATTCAAAATCTAAAGAGAACTGGTTGTCGTTTTGCTCCTCGAATCGAATGGGTCGGTGAGGAAGAACATCAAGAGAATCCCGTTTTGGAAGAAGTAGAACCGAATCACTGGGTGCGTTGCTCATGCTATCGTAATTTCTACTTCCCAGAAGGGAAAACAGGAGAAAAACACTATGTCCTTACTTAAAGTGAACGATTTAAAAATACATTATCCAATTCGCGGTGGGGTTTTCAAAACCGTAAAAGATCATGTACGTGCAGTCGACGGCGTCAGCTTTAATCTTCAAGCAGGTGAAACATATGGTCTTGTAGGTGAATCTGGTTGTGGGAAAACGACTACGGGACGTACAATCATCGGATTGAATAAAGCCACTTCGGGTGAAATTTTATTTGATGGAACAGATTTGACCAAGTTGTCAAAAAGTGATCGCCGCAAATATACAAAAGACATTCAAATGATTTTCCAGGATCCTTATTCATCACTGAATTCAAGGAAGCGTGTACTTGATATTGTTGCAGAACCGATTCGTAACTTCGAACGGTTATCACCAGATGAAGAGCGCAAACGCGTACAGTTTGTCATTGAACGAGTGGGGTTGAACCCAGAAGCTATTTATAAATATCCGCATGAGTTTTCAGGTGGACAGCGTCAACGTATAGGGATTGCCAGAGCTTTAATGTTAAATCCGAAATTAATTATTGCAGATGAACCGGTGTCGGCATTGGATGTTTCGGTACAAGCTCAGGTTTTGAACTTCATGCAGGACATCCAAAAAGAATTTAACCTTACGTACTTATTCATCAGTCACGATCTTGGCATTATTCGTCATATGTGCGATCGAATGGGAATTATGTATCGCGGTCAATTTGTTGAAGAAGGGACAAGCGAAGAAATTTACAACAATCCACAACATATC
>NZ_JBFUIO010000217.1:0-2462 GCF_056401835.1 Paenisporosarcina sp. P4_D4
AATATACGAATTCTGCAATGAAAGCTATTAGAGGTGAGAATATGGAAGTATTGCAACAAGGTGATATCCATTTAAAATTCCTACTAAATTTGCCTGTTCATGTAGAAGGGATTGGTGATTTCTTTGTTCCTTCATTGAAGGAGATAGTAGAACTCACTGAGAACAAATACAATTTTGCACTCTCTTCTGTACTATTCGATAAAAGTAGGTTAGAAATAAGTCCTGAAGAAATCGAACATTTAACAGAATTTCAAGTATTGAATTCTATAGTCTATCATGACGCTTCTTTTAGGGAAGCTTTTTTTTGTGCGCTAAATTTACATTTCAATAAACAGCCTATAATTGATGAGGAAATTGGATGTATTTATTTTGATGAGCTAAGCGAGGAAACGATTCTTACTGATGAAAAATTTAATTACATTAAAACTTTAGTAAAGACAGCCAATAATCTTCAAGATAATGAAGAGGACGAAATTGTTGCGGGCAATGATAGAGCTAGAGAATTTATGGAAGAACAAAAACGCAAGAAGGCTTTATTAGCCAAGCTCAAAAAACCAAAGATAAACTTACACAGCATCATTTCTGCCGTAGGATGGAAAACAAAAAGCTTTGACTTTATTAGCAAACTGAACGTTTATCAGCTTTATGATGGATATGGCAGATTCCAGTTAATTGACAATTATCACTATACAATGAATGGAATATATGGTGGCACAGTTGATGGGAAAAAGATAAAACTTGAAGACATCAACTGGGCTAATATTTTTAAATAATAAATTATAACAGAAAAGGATGATTTTAATTATGGCAACACCTAATCGTTGGGCAATCCGTGAAGCTGGAGAAGCTACATTTTATGATCTAACAGATGGACACGCAATCGTAACATTAACTACTTTAAAAACAAGTGGTGTAGAAACAACAGGTGAGACGGTATACGCTCGTGGGGGTCGAGGAAACGCTAAGCTTGTAGGATTCTCATCTAACCGTGAATCAAAAATCAATTTAGAAGATGCTATTTTCGATAATAAAGCAGTAGCAATGTTAACAGGTAATAACATTTTAGAAGGTAAAAAAACTGTTGACCGTAGAGACGTTATTACAGTTACTTCAAATAAAGCATCGCTCCAAAAAACACCAAAAGGTGCTTTAATTTCTGTATATGAAGTAAACCCTGATGGAACAAATGGTAAAGAATACACTTTAGGCACACCTGCTACAAATGTTAATGATTTCAGTATCGCAGCCAAAGAATTGACGTTTAATGTGGGCGTTGTTAATAATACTAAAGTTCGGGTTTATTATAAAGTCGAGACTGCATTAGATGCTAAGACGATTAAAGTAACTTCTGATAAATTTGGTGGATCATTCCGTGTCACACTTGATGTTTTAGTAGTTGACGAATTTACGAAAAAAGCTTTCCAAGGACAATTAAATATACCGAATGCTAAATTCGAAGATTCATTTAACTTAGACTTCGCAGCAGATGGCGATCCTGCTGTATTAACTTTGCCATTAGAAATCCTAAAAAGTCCAGTAAATACGGACATGTGGGAGCTTGTAATTTATGATGAAGGTGCTATCGTTTAATAATAAACTATTAGAATATGTATAGAATAAGTTAGAAATATCTTATTCTATACTAGGAGGTTAAAATGTGACTAAAACTACAGCAAAAATTGTGGAACAGGCTACGCTGAAATCTTCTGTTTTAACGGTAGTAAAAGTAGAAGAAGTCTCAGTAATTGTTATCGTTGACGGATGGCGTATGCGTATCTATTTTGAAGATGGTGTAGATAGAACCTTGTTTTCTACTGGCAAACAAATTGAAGTCAAGTATACAGGCGATATTGATGATGTCCACTCTTTAAAATTCGAGAAATTAAAGTAATCATAATTCAATGATAGTTAGATGGTGCGATATTAACTTATCGTGCCATCACTAATATTATTGACCACAGCAGAATTGACTGAGAGTGCAGAGGATTATCCGCACTCTCTTTTAAACATAGAACAACAGAAAACAAGGAGGAATCAAAATGTCAACTAAAGCTAAAAAACCACGTCAGCGTAATATTAAATTAACTGATATTCAAGCCAAACAAAAAGACATTAACAAGCAATCAACTTATGTCTACGATGAAGAAAATAACATCGTCATTCGTTACAATGAAAAGTTTAATCCTGCTACAACTGAGAAGTTGCTCAAGGAAGCATACGAAAGTTTACTGTTTGATGAAGAAAATGATTTAGGGTTTTTCAAGAATGACACTTCGTTTCTACAGTACATTTACTTCTTAATTATCAAATTCTATAGCCATTTAGGARAAGACATTCCAGATAAATTAGATGAGCAAATTCCAGTGTTCCATAGCATTGTTGAAACTGGATTATTCGAGTTGTTCTTTGATCAGCTTTACGATGCAAATGAAGTGTTAGCGGTTGTAGACAAAGTTAAATCA
>NZ_JBFUIO010000218.1:0-3525 GCF_056401835.1 Paenisporosarcina sp. P4_D4
CTCATCTATCTTATCTTGATTTATTGTTCCATCCGTATTTATCATAACGACGTAATAATCTGAAAAGTCCACCCTTTTCGTCTGTTTTATTACCAAGTGGTAATGGAAACGTTATAAGTAGCTATTTTTACGTTTCTTTTCACAAAAAATTAATATGTTCTATAAATATGGGTCTTTCGGTTCTTTTGTTTTTTTCATCCTTTTACAGTTAACACAGGGATTGTGGATATAAAAGGCTGATAATAGACGGACGAAAGTGTTCCTTTAACATGTATCCATTCGTAATCTTCAATTTTCATATCCTCATGAAATTCACCTAACATCCCGAAAACACCTAAATCTGCTACACAATGTTTGATACCGAATTGAAGAACAAAAAGTTGCCTAAAGCGGACACTATCTTCTTAAAGCGTCAAACAAGCATGCTTTACTTCGCAGTAGCATCTTCTATAATCCAATCCACAGCACTTATTAAGTCCGGGAAAACAGCATCTGCAAGCGGATCACTCTTACCCAAGAATACTCCCTTTGTCCCTGCCTTTTTCCCTGCAATAATATCTGTATCGGTGTCTCCCACCATGTAGGATTGTAATAAATCAATATCATATTTTTTACTAAGATCTATAATTAATTTGCTATTTGGCTTGCGACAGGCACAGCCCGATTTTGGTTTATGGGGACAATAAGCCACGTCATGAATAACTGCCCCTTCCTTCTTTAATTCAGAAATCATATGGTCATGTATTTTATTTAGCTCAGTTTCCTTCATGAATCCCAATCCAACACCGCCTTGATTAGTTACTACAAATATGAAATCAAAGAAAGGATTCAATTTTTTAATTGCTTCTGGAACACCAGGTAAGAAGTATAGCTCATGTGGCTTATTTACAAATTTAACTCTATCCGTTAGCACTTCATTAATAACTCCGTCTCGATCCAAAAATATTGCCTTCTTCATTAAAATCACACCTTTACATGTATTAAACCCGTTCAATAAAAGAACGGGCTTATGCGTATTTGAGGGATATCTCCAAAATTACGACCAACACTTTTTTGATGAACTGCTTTTTTCAAGTTTTCTATTTTATTACCTTCCATTAATTTTGCGAATTGTTTCATTTCTGGATCCAGGTTAGGAATGAAATTKCTATTAAGTTTGAACTAAACATTGCCTATAGAAAAACMGAGAATATACTGTCTTTGCAGTTTTTCCTCGGTTTKCTTTCTTATAAACATTTACAATTTTCAATGAAAATCACCGTCGCAACCCAAGCAAGGCATAAGAAACAAATGGATAGTCCAAAAAAGAGTATGCCTAACAAGTTTAAATCCATGGAAGCATCGATGGGTAAAGAAATGGATTCGGAGTAAACTGTACTAAATAATCTCGCCATTCCATTACTGGCAGCTACTGAGTCAATGTCATGTGGTGCTTCTTGTTGTGCAAGGACAGCTGTCGACGAGAAAATTAATAGTAGAGTAAAACTCTCCGCCTTAACCCAATTACGTGGATTAATAGTTGAGTCCTTTTGAATTTTTCGCTTCATCCAAATTCCGTTGATAATTGCAAAAAAGATAATGGGAATAAGTATTAAGTGCTTAATAAGCAAAGATTGTCCATATGGGAGAATCCAAGTATCTGCATAATTGTTCAAATCAATAACTAAAGTCATCAGAAAGTACCCTGACGCAGCTACTACCAATAAGCAGCTTATGGCTACCGGCGTAAACCATTTTAAAAACGTTAACCAGTTTGCAGAATTCACCGAAAACCAGCTGACTACTATCAATATGCCGACCCAAATTGTTACCGCTAGGAAATGGATGCAATGCGCTACAAATCCACTCCACTCGTTCAGAGAGGCTGAATGACTCGCCCATCCCAACGCTAAGAGAAGAACAAAGGTGAAGGACAATGAAATGACCGTGTGAATTTTTTTAGTGAAAATCGAGAAGATCGAGACATACAGATAAAATGCAATTGATACAAACAGCGTAAATGACCATGCTTGCCCGACTTCAAAGGTAGAAATTACATTTTGTATGGTTACCCATAACCCAATGTCCTCGTAAAGAAAGAGTACGAGTCGTATTACCGGAAAGAGGGAAAAGATCACAATTCCTAAAATAGAAATCTGAATCCATCGTTTACGAATGGTTATTTCCGGTTTTCTACTTCCGGGTATAAGTGACAAGATGAGTGAACCCGTTATGAGTGAGAAACACAAATATAATAGCGTCTCAGATAAATAAATCAAAATCATTTACTTTCTTCCTTTCTCAACAACCAAAAAGTTGTGCCAATAGCTATCAATACCAATAACAAAGCTACGCTAATCATTATGTTATTTGAGTCTTTCGCCTCTTTAACTACTTTTTGATCATTAATGTCACTAGGTGGAGAAATAATCTCTTCAGGGCTCTGTTGAATGGGAACTTCAGAATCTGTTTCCTTCGGGAGTTCCACTCTAAATGAGAAGGTATTTTCAATTGGGTGCCCATCTGCCCCGACTATTTTCCAGTTAACAGTGAACTCTCCTTCTTCTAAGGGTTCCGAAAACCTACCGATCATTTCATTCTGTTTTATTAAGAGTTCTTCAATATGTACCACTACCCCATCTTCATTGATAACTTTAAGAATACTTGTATTCTCAACCGTTGTGTTGAACAGTAAGGTTATGCTTGATAATTCTTCTTTTACGACCTCTCCATTTGCAGGGGTAGAACTTGAAAGTCCAGAATGTCCCAATGCAGAAGGACTAAATATAAAAAGAAATAATAATGTTAAGATGATTAATTTTTTCAACTCTAAATCCTCCTAATGTCTCTTTCCATGATTGTAACAAGAAAACTTCCATATTCAAACAAACATTTGAATATCATTATTGACAATTTACTGTCCCTTGCATACACTAACAATAACAATCAAACAGATATTTGAATGAGGTGAGTATAATGACTAAATTAGTGAAAACAAGTCCAAAAGATATATGTGAAACGACTTGTTTTGATACAGATGTAATAAAGCGAGTTAAACCTAGAATTGAAGAAATCAACAATGTCGAGTTAATATTTAAAGCACTTTCTGATGCAACAAGATTAAAAATCACTTATGCATTGACCATTGAAAAAGAACTGTGTGTTTGCGACGTGGCAAATATTATTGGAACTTCGACAGCTACTGCCTCTCATCATTTACGCTATTTACGTGATATGGGATTAGCTAAATATCGAAAAGAAGGAAAACTCGTTTTTTATTCAGTTGTCGACAATCACGTCCTACAGTTGGTTCGTATTGCACTTGATCATTCGAAAGAAGGTTGGAACAAATGAGTGAAGACAAAAATGTATACAGATTGCAGGGACTATCTTGTACAAATTGTGCTGCCAAGTTTGAAAAGAACATACGGGATATCGAAACGGTCAACGATGTACAGTTAAACTTTGGTGCCTCAAAACTGACTGTTCTCGGGAATGCTTCGATAGAAGAATTAGAAAAAGCAGGTGCATTTAATGGTATTAAAG
>NZ_JBFUIO010000219.1:0-2451 GCF_056401835.1 Paenisporosarcina sp. P4_D4
TGTCTATACAGTGACATATTCAAAAGGAAGAAATGAAGATAAGGGATCGATGATAGAAGGAGATACTCTTACCCTAAAAAAAGGAATGGTGATTAATGTCACAAGAACTGATAAGTCATAGTCCAGATTTAAAAAAATTGCGAGATGAAGGATATGAAATCGAGATTAGGAGTGGATATGCCTTAGTTCATCATGTACCTTATGTAAACTCAAATAGTGAGKTTAAATTCGGAACATTGATTTCAACTCTTTCATTAGCTGGAAATCAAACCACTAAACCAGATAATCATGTCATTTACTTTAGGGGAGATCATCCTTGCAATAAAAATGGTTCAATATTAACTGGAATTCAGCATAATTCTTGTGAACAGGTACTAGGGGACGGTATTATTTCGAACCACTCCTTCTCAAATAAGCCAGCAAGTGGCTATGAAAATTACTATGAAAAGTTTACTCGATATATAGAGATGATAATGGCACCTGCATATTCAGTTGATCAGACAGTAGCTGCGAGAACGTATATAACTAGTCAACATGCTGATAATTCTGTATTTAATTATTATGATACGAATTCAAGTAGGGCTAACATAGATGTAATTACAGAGAAACTAAAGCATCAGAAGATTGGAATAGTAGGGCTAGGAGGAACGGGATCATATATATTAGATTTAATTTCTAAAACTCCTGTAACTGAAATTCATCTATTCGATGGAGATGTTTTTTTACAACATAATGCTTTTAGGGCTCCAGGAGCGCCCTCTATAGAAGAGTTAAGAGAAAAGAAACTGAAAACAGAATACCTTCAGGCTATTTACAGCAATATGCATAAAAGTATAATCTCTCATAATAACTATATAGATGAAACTAACATACATGATATTTTGACATTGGATTTTATATTTATTTGTATTGATGATGGTGTAAGTAAAAGAGTGATTATAGAAGAGTTAGTTAAAAGTGACAAGTCTTTTATTGATGTAGGTGTAGGGATAGAAATAATCAATGAGTCATTAATCGGTGATATTAGAGTGACTACTAGTACTCCTGGGAACCGAGACCATTTGTTGAAACGAATTTCATTTACTAATGCTGAGAAGGATGAATATTCTACTAATATCCAAATAGCAGACTTGAATGCCTTAAACGCGGTAATGGCAGTAATTAAATGGAAAAAAATCAATGGATTTTACCAAGACATTTATAAAGAAGTGCATACTACCTACACTATTAATACAGGAGATCTTAATAATGCATATGAATAAATTTGAACATGTCTTCAGTTCGATAATCCCAAATCATATAGAAGAAAAAAAGATATATATTAGCGTAAAATTTAATACTGCTATTCATAAATGTGCTTGTGGTTGTGGAGAAGAAGTTGTGACGCCGTTATCGCCAAATGATTGGAAAATCACCTATGATGGTGAAAGAGTCTCTTTATATCCATCCATTGGAAACTGGTCTTATAAATGCCGCTCTCACTACTGGATTAAGCAAGATAATATAGTTTGGGCTAAGAATTGGTCAGATGAAAAAATTAAGCAGGTTAGGAAAGAAGAGTTTAAGGATAGAGAGAATAAAAACAAAGGTATCCTATACTTTTTCAAGAATTTATTTAAATAATATCTATTGATTTCTCACCCAGAAAAATTAGAAAGTCGAGGTAAAGTCTAATCGAAGAATACCTATCTTTTTTACCTATTGTTGTATCCATCATTACAGCCATTGTAGGGTATGCATTTGGCCAAAGAAATAATAAAGTGACAAGATTTCATCAACAAGTAGAGTCAAATCTAACAGACCTTTGTGGTCCTATGCATTTCAGCGTAAAAAAGATATTAAAGACTCAGGACATAAAAAACAGGGAGAGATTATTGGATCTATTTTTCAAGAATACACTTAATCCTAACATTTATAAGTTAGGAAATAGGAAGATTATTGATTTACTCATCACGAATGAAAATGCTTATTCACTTTTTAAAGAAACACGTGGAACTCAGGAGTGGGATTCTTTCTGGAGTGGATTTACTTCTTTTCAAAAATACTTGGATAATGAATATTGGAGAAACTTCAACGTTCTTTATAGTGATTATCGATGGCTTCAACATATGGTAACTTCTAATATATTTATTAAGTGCTGGCACGAAATAATTCATTTTCTTTTTCAAGCTTCTCAATTTGGCGTTATTGCATCAGGRTTTTTTGTTTATATTTCTATATGGGATAATTTCACAGCTAAAATGTTCCCTGATGGTAGTATTAACTTAACCCTTCAATTATTTTTAACAATGGTAATTATTTTCTGTACCTTTGTAGTAGTAGGAGCAAGTGTACGAGGTCTAAAAACTCAGAGAGATGATTCTTGGGTTAGAAATTTAGGGAAACGTCGGGTACCTTGGTTAATTGCTTTTTTAGATAGGTAACTTATTTATTATAATTGTCAATTAATAG
>NZ_JBFUIO010000220.1:0-2448 GCF_056401835.1 Paenisporosarcina sp. P4_D4
CCTATATAGTTAAGATAATCTTTCTTTCATCTAACGTGAAAAAATGAACAATAGACACAAGATTAAGATTGCCCACTGTTATTTATATGTCCGCCTAGGCTAGAACGGTGAATGGCTGTACCTGCTAATTGAAGTAATTCAATACATTTACCCAATTGGAAGAGTATCTGATGTAAATGATTTAATATTCAACACATTTGGGTCTTTTTTGGGGGCATGGATAGGAAATATAGGTAGCAGTGTTAATAGAATTTTAACGCTTCATAATTCAAAAATAACCGATAACTAAAAGATGGGTTATTGTTGAACTAACGGAGTGCTTAACTTCAATAAAGATGCAAAGCATTTTTATTATTCAACTAACGCAGCAGTTTAGTTGAAGATGAGAATGGGAGTTTTTATGTCGCATTTGACACATAAGGTGCAAGAAAAAAAGCCGACGTGATAGCCGGCTGCTAAACAATTAATGATGATTCATGAAATATAAAAACCAAACTGCATGATTTTGTTCATCAGCAGAAGCTTGCGTGAAAGCATCTTTAATAACAGGATTATTAGTACTTCGCGCTATATCGTGATAGAAGTCTACAGTCTCCTGTTCATCTATGAATGCAGCAAGTATCCCACTTTTATAATCTGGAGGACATTGTTTTGTGATATGTGGAGTAGGTTGTTTTCCCGTCAAAAAAATATAAAGATGCCAAAAGGATTCATAGTGTCTGATTTCATCATTTCTGATTTCAAGAATACGATTTTTTATTTCGGCGTTCTGAGCCTGGTTCGCTAATAATTCATAGCAGGCAATTGCTGTATATTCACCATTAATTGCTTTCAAAATGTCGTTTAATACTTCCATGTTTGCAGAAGGCTGCACAGAATTTTGATTCAATTTGCTTTCACTCCTTTTTATCAATATATGGGTACACCATGTTTTGTGGACCTTGGCTTATGGGAGTGAGGGTCTTAGTACGCAGTTCGACYATAATGTGTAATAAAAGAKAAGGTGCTTATTCAACTAACRGGGCAGATAAAGAAGGAACAACAATCGATGGTGAATTAAAAGGAGGAGAGAAATAAAAAGATTTAATTAAAGGCTCTGTTATCGTTTATTGTTGATTTTTACAAAGGAAAACCGCCCATGAGAAGAGCGGTTAAATTATTAGCCAATAAATTGCATCAATAGCTGGTTAAACTTCTCGCGTTCTTCCCAAAAAGGACCATGACCGCTGTATTGAAATGGAACAAGCAGTGAATTTTTTATTAGCGTATTTGTTTCCTGAGCTTTATCAAACGGAACAATTTTATCATGTATTCCGTGAATAATCAGTGTAGGTACTAGTATTTTGTCAAGATCATAGTACACGTTCTCATCTCTTAGTGTCTTCATGACTGCTACAGTCGACCAACCGGCTGCCTGTAATCCTAGCTGAAAAAACCAGTCCGATAATGGGGTGGTAAGATACTGGAAGAAGAAGAGATCATTTAATCCCTGCAACATTTTAGGTCGATCATTAAGTGATCCTGAAATGAACATATTTGCAACTTCTTCTTGAACACTATACGGAGATTGAGCGTCTATGAGGACAAGTTTGGATACTCCATAACCTTGGTGTCGAGCCATATATCGAATCGAGATTGCCCCTCCTGTAGAGTGTCCTGCTAGTGTGAAGTCTTTTAACTGCAACGCGACTACTACTGCATGGATATCATCTGCCAATCTGTCAAAGTTGTAGCCATGGAATGGTTTATCCGAATTACCGAACCCCCTCCAGTCGATGCCTATACATCGATATCCCATTGCTGGAAGAACATCAAACTGATATTCATACTGCTTATGGTTTAATGGCCAACCATGTATAAATAGTATTGTTTTATTTCCCTCCGGGTTTACATCCTCAACATATATCCTTACACCAGGTTCTACAGTAACAAAGTATCCCATGTTGTTCCCTCCCTTTAATTAAAGTGGCATCAACAATAAGATACTCATCTAGGGAAACATAGGTGAATTGCTTGGCTTGTTTAAGCACTCTTCCTACTTCAACTAACGGGGCAGGTTAGTTGAAGAAAGATAAATACATAAAGGAGGTAAAGGATGACGAATGATGAAGAACGATTTAAAGAAATAAACGGATTGACAATTGAAGAACGATTAAAAGTAGCTCGTGGAATGACAAGTGAGGAATGGCACGCAAAACTTGAAGAACTATGTAAAGCTAAAACAGGAATGACTCCCGATGAATGGCTTATTAAACGGTTTACATCTTTGACACCAATTGATTTTCTTAAAAAACAAAATGGAGTTAATTCTGATAATGATGCAACACTGGTTAAGGATTTGCAGGTATTGGGATTAAATGATAGCGTGATAAATGTTTTGTTTGAGTATGTTGTAATTATTAGTAGAATCGGGCTGGTTCACCCGTTGGTAAGAGAAATGGGTGAAAG
>NZ_JBFUIO010000221.1:0-2437 GCF_056401835.1 Paenisporosarcina sp. P4_D4
CACTGGGGTCTCGCTCCGGTGTTTGTTTTTTTTGATGTCAATTCATTCAGAATAAAAAAATTAATTACTGTTCTTTTCTTACTGTGTTTTATATAAAATACACATAGTAGGTCTTAGATTATGCTTGTTGTCCTATGAAGATAATTAAAAATATTACTAAAATCAAAATTGAACCTAACCATTCATAATAGTAAGCCTTTTCTTCCCGATGTAAAAGCCATTCCTCAAATCCGCGAGTTATCCCCAGTAAAAAAAACAGAGCAAACATGGGAGTAGTCAAAATTAATCCTAAATTTGTTTGATTGGATGTCTTCTCAGCCAAGCTCATCATACTTGCAAAAAATAAAAAACAAATAACAAACTCGAAAGCAAGTATATAACGGTTTCTATCTTGAGAAATCATTCCTCTCCATTTGCTTTTTATATTCAGTCTTTTTTTAAAGTAAAATTGGGTAATAAATAGATAACTGGCAAAGGCAATGAATAACCCTGTTAGCGTAAAAGCATCCATGAAGCACCTCCTAATATTTGTAATTGTCACTATAATATTCTTCATCACTATTCAACAATCCTGCAAACTTAAATGTATTTTAAATTTGTACTGCATCACAGCGGTTGAAAATAGAAGCAGTATGGATTTGTATTTATTTTTCCAAAAATGAAGGGAAGGGATTACATTGGGTTGGTTTTTTGGAGTTATATTAGGTTTGCTTTTCGGCATGGGCGTTTACATTGACTGGAAAAGAAAGAAAATCAATAATTATCCACTTCGATTAACACACCCACATGCAAAGCCAGGCGATGATTCGAATTACCGGATGGGTGATAACAACAACTATACTGGTGGCGGGATGGATTGATACCTTTAGATTTATAGGAAGGAAGTGAATTTATGTGGTGGTTATTAATCGTACCTATTTTTTATCGCATTCATAGACGACTTCATGTAATGGAAGAAGAAGTAGCAAGATTGGATCAATTAAAGAAATCTATATTAATAAAATAATAAAAAAACCATCCGTGTGGATGGTTTTTTTATGTTTCCAGAGTTGGCTTTCACTTTGTTAAGCTAACCATCATTTTGAAGGATAAAAGGAGTACGGTCCGATATCTTGTATCCATATTTGTGCATTTTCCCCATTCGGTTCGGCTACCCACAAATCCCCTTTGGTAGAAGCGATATCGATTTGTCTTATCCAAGTGATTTTGTTTATCGAGGGCAGGAATTGTGGGTTATAATCTCCTTGATCTTTAGAAGGCATTGTTATTTGGATTTGTTTCTGACTGTCTAGAGTCACAAAATATAATGTTGGTTTGGGTCGTTTTTTAGGGTCATTTGACCAGTCAGTTTCTTTTACTCTGGATACGATAAGAGAACGGTCGTTGACCCATGTAAATCCCATGTCTGCATAGTTTTTGGGAGTAAGGGTCAAAGTATGGTATGCAGGGAGTTCAGTTACATTTAAATCCTTATCTTTGAAACCAAATACGATTCGCCCTCCGCCTGCGATATAACCGAGTAAACTGTCCTTAAATGACCACTTCGGCTGGAACTCGAGGATTACCTCGTCGAGTACGGTAAATTCTTTCCCTTCTGCAGAAATTACACAAAGCATATCACTGTCCATAGCCCAGGAAGCAGTTGGTGACACAATAAAAGATATCCATTTGTTATTTGGTGAATAAGCAAACGATTGGGCATTGATTGAAGGGATTTTTACATCATTTTTCTTAAGTTCTTTTGGAATAACTAAAAATTTTTTCACATGTTTTGTTAAGTCACTGATGTTTTGATAACCACCCTTTAATGAAATGGTATATAGGATTGGATGTGTCCATCCATCTGGCCTCAAGGAAGCACTTGATGATGCGATAAAGCCCTTTCCATTCGGCTGCCATTCATAATCGTCGACTCCTAGAGCGATATTATAAAAACTGGTTAAGTCAGATATGTTTAAAACACCGTCACTTTGAAAAGCCACAATATTTTCAGTTGGCGACCATTTTGGATCGTGTCCATCATAAAAAATTTTACGGTGCTTTTTGGTTTGTAAATCATAGACCCACAATTCATTTTCAGTACCTTGACTTTCATTAATGGTAGCCCTTACTTCTTTTTGATAAAGAAGCATTTTACCATCAAAAGACCACTGTGGGGGATAAGGATAATTTGATTTTTGATCTGTCACTTTTTTGTCTAAACCTTTATCGTTTATCCACAAATAGCCGTCCTTAATGTAGGCGACTTTAACTGTAGAATCAGTTGGTGCCGCATTCGATATAGTAGGAAATAAAAAACAGAATATCACTAACATATGAATAAGTTTCACCATACAATCACCTCTTAGTTCATATGTTGTGCCTTATTAAAAAACTTACACTTGAGTAAATGGGAAAGTTTTTCACGTTTTCTATACTATTATGCCGTGACTTAAAG
>NZ_JBFUIO010000222.1:0-2424 GCF_056401835.1 Paenisporosarcina sp. P4_D4
ACATTAGGTGAGGTATTTTTTTTAGTGAAAATACTAAACAATGTGGTCAATAAATTTCCTGATATACGTGTATTTTGTTGCACTAAATTTTCCTTGATTTGTTCTATCCGTGGTTCATCAATTACTAAGTTTTCATTTTTTAAATTCACAATAAGTTGTTGTACAAAAATCGCTGCTTCAGAAGGACGATCTTCGATTATATCCTTTACACAAGTTTCCAACCACCCTAGAAGTTCATATGTTTTGATAGATTCCCTTGTAGGATGTGACGCCCCAATATTATTTCTCATATACAAAATATGCTTGAGTTTTTCGTGAAGCAAATCAGAAATGAGTTCGAGTTTTCTACATGTGTCAATTAAAGTATTATCCTTAATCGAACTTAAATCTTCGACGGTTGAATATGTATCTCTAAGTTCACCACCCACAGCTGCATCAAAGAATAAATCTAGTCCGTAGAAATTCACTTTYTCCCTTAATGAAATAACAACCTCATTCCATAAGTAATTCAACGCAGCATCATATAAACCTATCGCAGAACTAGCAACAAACTTGGATAAATAAATTGCATTACGTTTACTTTGAGGAGATAGTTCTTGTACTGCTTCAGGTAAATTCTTACTCATAAGATTACGCTCTCTAGTAGAAGCAATAATTCCCTCATGTGGAAGTCCTAGACCTTGTAAATAATTTTCGAAGTTCTGAAAACTTGATAAAGAGTAAATCTTTTGATCACTTTCCATTAGTTCGGTCTCATTATTGCTCAATTTTGTCATCTCCTATTATTTAAGTATAAAAAACTTAATTATGAGTTTCATTTTACACAAGTATATTCCATATTAATACAGATTKTATAGCTTTATAAGTATTGATAATGATGGTTATCTCTACCTAGAAAAATGGACTGAAGAATTTTATTTAAAACCAATAAAGACAACATATGTAAAAATATAGTAAAATAGTCTTTGAATCTATTACACTATAGAATATGGGGTTATTATGAAGAAAATTTTAATATTGATGGCATTATTGTTGTTCATTCCATTTAATGAGATGGCTGAGGCTCATTCTGGGAGAACGGATAGTAGTGGTGGGCACAATTGTTCTGAGAAGTCGAAGGCAAAAGGATTATGTACGGGTTATCACTCTCATAATGGCGGGGGAGATACTTCTTCAAGTGGTAGCTCATCAGCTAATACCACCCCCTCTTCCAATCAATCAGGGGACAAGGATTGTTCAGATTTTGCAACATATGATGAGGTAGTCAATTACTGGAATGCCAAAGGATATTCAAAAACTAACGATCCTGAAAAATTAGATGGTTGGGGAAATACTGTTGATGATGGAATTCCATGTGAAGCTCCAGGTGATTACGATACTTCTAAAATCAGGGGTAGTGCAGCACAAATAGCGCAAATTGAAGCAGAAAAAGCCAAAGTTATAGCAGAACAAGATGCTGCTAAGGGTGAAAAAGACGGTTATGCTGCTGGTTTAAAAAATGGATATGAAGAAAAAGAAAAATCAGCATCTTCAAAAGGATCCGAAGCATATTTATCTGGTTATTCATCTGGTTATTCCAAAGGGTTTGATGTGGGTAAGTCTAAGATAGCAACGGAAAAAAAACAGGCTGACCAAGCCGGATATTCATTAGGACAAAAACAAGACAAAGTTGAAATACCTACAAAATACGCAAATAATAAATCGTTATCTAACTCTTTCACGGCTGGATTTAATAAAGCAGTAACTGAAAGAAACAAAAAAAGAGAAGCTGAATTGAACATATTAGGTTATAAAGATGGAAAAAATGATAAATCTAACGAACCGAAAAATGAGAAGCCAAATTATCTAACGGCATATCAAAAGGGGTTCGCTAAGGGCCAACAAGACTTAAAACAATCTTATTTGGATAAAGGTTATCTGGCTGCCTTCACAATGCTTGAATATAAGAAACCAAAACTTGAAAACAGAAAGTATATTACGTGGTACCAAGAAGGTTTTGAATCCAATAAAGATGTCTTGAAAATCGAGAAGATAGCTTACAACATGGGTTTAAAAGGAGAAAAACTTTCAATTCCACAAGAATATATCGATTCAAAAGTAATTTTTAATCATCACTATGAGATTGGTGCGCTTGAGTATGAGGAAATTGAACGAAAACAAAATGCCCAAACTGGAACTGGTATTGGATTGATGTTTCTAGCGTGGCTAGGACGTCGGTTTTATGTGGCTAAAAAAATGACGATTGCATAGGGTAGGTGAAGAAATGGGTATTTATCGAAGTGTTTGTTTTAAAGTTGAAGATGTTATTGTTAATCTTTTGACCAAAAAACAAGATCCCAAACAAATTGAACAAAGGGTTTCAAGTTATAGATTAACGGTAGAACAAGAAAAGGAAATGAGAAAGAAAAAAGCGCAACAAAAAGC
>NZ_JBFUIO010000223.1:0-2423 GCF_056401835.1 Paenisporosarcina sp. P4_D4
TTTTTACAATTGCATCATCCTCGACTTCATCACCACGATCTTTATAAGCCTTTTTCAATAACCGTACAACTAGATCAGCATGATCATTGCTTGCAGCAAAAATTAAGGTTTTTTCTTTTCCTGTTGGATCAACGTATTCAGTGAGTTTATTTAACACTACTTGGTTAAACGATTCGGTAATTACCCGTTTATTAAATTGCTCMACATCAAAATGGAGAGTATCCTCTACCTTTTCAAGTTGAACTTCACCACTATCGACATCATAATATTCAACTTCATCATCTTTTTCAAAGGCAATTCCCGCTTCTGCTAGTTCTGTTTTGAACAAATATGGGGGTTCATGATCCACTAAGTAACCATCTAACACMGCTTCGCTATAAGAGTACTTGAATATTGGCATTCCAAATATTTCAGTCGTATGAAGAGCTGGAGTCGCTGTAAGTGCTAAACATGATGCATCAAAATAATCGATAACCCGACGATATTGACTTATATAATCTTCTTGATCACTGAATAACAGTTCTTCATCAGACATCTCACGATCGATGGTGTACCCACGATGCGCTTCATCTACAATAATGAAGTCATATTGTCCAACGCTGGGGGGATTTCCATTATTATTAAAAAACAGTCTTTTCACCATTCCTTGGACTGTAGCAATTTGCACTTTGGTGGCAATCTCAGGTGTCATATCTTCTAAGGATTTAACGTCATATATATCAGAGAAGGAGTATCCTTCAATTTTTGTGTCTTTTAACACATCCTCAGTCTGTTTTCCTAAGGACTTACGGTCAACTAGAAAGAGAATTCGACGACACTTTTTAGACTTGATTAAACGATACATAAGAGCAATAGCGGTACGAGTCTTCCCCGTTCCTGTTGCCATGGCAATCAGCATCTTTCGATTACCTTCTTGCAAAGCTCTCTCTGCTTCAAGTACTGCACTTTGTTGATAATGACGTAAGCCGAATTTAGTAATATCTTCATTCTCAAGAATTTTGTTCGCTTCTCGGTCATCTTGACTAAGCAATAGTTGCAAATCTTGAGGAGAATGCCAGCCTTCGAGTGGACGTGCATGATTTAAAGGTTTCCGAGCATCCCAAAACCAAATACCAGACTCTTCTTGTAGTTGCTTTAGGTATGGTCTCCCATTTGTTGCATATAAAAATGGTGTTTTATATTCGCCTCTTGAAGGATGAAGTGTCTCATTCTCTATTTGAACAACGTTTTTCGCATATACTTTCGTCTGGCTATCTAGTGCAGATGGAATGTTTTTATGTGTTGCTTTTGCTTCAATTAAGCCAACAAGCTGCAGTCCAATAAACAATGCGTAATCAACACGACCTCCACTAACCTTCCATTCTGCTATTGCCATGTTTCGATTTTTTACAGGTAAAGTCCCATTCTTCTGATGATTAAGAGTCGGCGTATCAGCTTCCCAACCTACTGCTCTTAATTTTTCATCAATGATGGTTCGAGTTTCAGCTTCTGTTAATCGCTGACTACGCATAAAGTTTTTCGAAATTTTCTTTCGCTCTTCCTTTACATCTGGTTGTTCAGATTCTGCTTGCTTACGAATTAAGTCTAATTCCTCTTCAAGTTTTTGTACTTTATCTTCATAGTCTCGTTGAAGCTTAGTTGTATCGATTTCGGTTTGTAGTTGCGGTTCTGTATATTCAAGTGCTTGGAAGTTCCAATCACCGTATACTTCCATGAACCAAATGGATAACCGAAATGCTAAATGCAACACTGCCTTAGCCTCTTCAATTCTTCCAAAATCCGCTTCATGCATCGCTTGATTTCCTTTGCGACGTAGTGTCTCAAATATTTCAAATAACTCTGGATCAACTAAGCCCTCACGGAGTAATTTGTTAATACGTTCAACTTGTGTAGTTCCATATAATTCTTGAATATTTTCCGATGCAAGAATAAACTTCGACAATGTTTCTCCAAACAAACGAAGCTTCATTATCGTAGTATGAGGATCATGATATAAATTTTTCTCCGCTGTCTCTCCTAAGTTAGCAAGTACATCCCATTTGCCTATGAAAAATGCAAAGTTGCTTGACATTGACATCACCATTTTCTGCAAGATTAAATATTCTAATTATACTATAACCATCCAGAAATCAATAAACTTAAAGGTATTTATTACCATCGCATATTCGTACCTACCCAATTTCGGCAGCAAAAAACTAATCGAGATTTCGCAGAAAACACCTTGAAAACAGGCTGTTTTACACAGTAGAAACGTGATAAATATCCTTCTTGTATCGGTGAATTAACAAGGAATTTGTGAGTTAAGGTGGTATAAATTTCGAAGTACTAATTGGGGGTTATCTCATCATGGAACAAAGTGTTGGTTGAAGACAATTCATATCCAGACCTCGGAATAAAGTGGCTTCTAGACCAAACTCCAGAGA
>NZ_JBFUIO010000224.1:0-2347 GCF_056401835.1 Paenisporosarcina sp. P4_D4
ACGATACTTTTTTGAGGGGGAACAAAATTGCTACTGTCAAAAGCATGGGAAGCATTTGAATCTGATAAAAGGATTGAAGGCTTTTCTCCACAGACATTAAAGGCTTATCGGCTCCAATTGTCWTTACTTATTGAATATTTTAWGGATATTGAAATAACAACTCTGGACACAATTCAATTGAAAGAATACCTTRCGATTTCAGGGAAGCATTTAAAACCAGCCAGTCTTGCACATAGAATCCGATTTCTRAAATCRTTATTYCGWTGGTCCCATGAAGAAGGCAACATACTTAAGAATCCAGCTGCGAAAATTAAAGAACCGAAAGTGGGCAARCGGATACCCAAGTATTTAACCGAAATGGAAATCGAACTTTTGCKTGAAGCCTGTCATTTACCAATTGAAAAAGCAATCTTTGAGTTAATGTTTTCGACGGGTTGTCGGATCGGAGAAATCGTTCGTTAGAAAAGAACCATATTAATTGGTCCAATCGATCTGCAATAGTCAGAGGAAAAGGCGATAAGGAGAGGGAAGTTTATTTTAATATACGGTGCGACATATGGCTTAAACGCTWTATGGACAGTCGMACTGACAATGACCCAGCCATCTTTGTCACTGAAAGACACCCCCATATAATGAGTGTCGCYCAAATGAGRTACATCATCAAGAGGATTTCAAATCGTGCWGGAATTAATAAAGAGATCCATCCACATCAACTCAGACACAGCTATGCTACTCATCTRTTGAATAATGGAGCACCMATTGAAGTCATTCAAAGTCTACTGGGTCACGAGAAGAGYGAAACTACCCGAATTTACGCTCAACTAAGTGGAAGGTTACGGAAAGAATATTATCAGAAGTACTTTTAAATAAAAGGAGYAACGTCATTAAATGACGTTGCTCTATATTGACTAAAGCACCCGTTAGTTGAAGAAAAGAACTATTATTCCCCAGGTATAATTCCTATTACTTCTAATGTATCGACTGTTTGTTTTTAACTCGATGCTGGAAAGACAGAGTCGCTATAAATACAGTTAMTCCCCACAAGAACAATCCTCCGTACGTTACCACATACACCCATATGGCTAACCCTTCGGTGTCTCCTTTTGGAAGCACTCCTAAAAATTGAAGAGCAGTCAAGAAGCAAATTAGAACTGTCAATACCCCAACTGACCATCCAGATATAATTAATAACCTTTTTGATAGCTTCTCCCCCCAGGAAGTCACTAGAGCTAAAGCAAATAAAGATGCCAGTATCGCTAAAATAGCTGTGAAGTCTATTCCGATGTTATATAATGTATACAGAAAAGCAGGTCCTTCCTTTAATGTATCACCTAACCCTGCTACATTTTGTACAGCTTGTTTTGTTGTAAGTCCTACCGTTGATCCCCATGCCCAAAGCGATTTTAAAATCGCATACGGTAACAGTGCAAGAGCTGCAACATAGCCCCAGCCTTTAGTGAAATAAGTTTTATCAGCTATTTCCGACCTCATATGTTTCTACTCCTCCTCCTACTACTCCATTAATGCTATTTACTATTAAATGCGTTTCCATTATAAATAATTCCCACTCCTTTAATTATCTTAGCTTCGATGATACATGAGAAGTGTTTTATAATAGCGGGTCCGAAGTTCTGTTTATAACTACGTCTGGAGTCCTATTTATAAAAAATTACTTCGTTAATATTCCAGTTAATCTCCACAGTATAGCCCAAAGATTTTTACTAAAGCACCCGTTAGTTGAACAAGACTTATTGAAGTGTTGACATATACAGCGAATCAGGAGGAGACATCGYAATGAAAGTCATAAAGACAATTGTKTAATGTGCAACATTGAAATCGACTAGAAAGTACGGGATATCATTTAGATTCGGAWGAGGGCGTTTGGTGTATGAGTTGTGCTGAACAAGAATCGGATTATTGACACATAAGGTGTTGAACCAGAAGAAAAATGTCCACTGATAGATAGGAATTTGCAATAACGCAGCGATATAAAATGCACAAAAAAACAGCCAATAAAACGTTGGCTGCTCTTTCTACTAATAATTAAAATTATCTTCAATTTAGTCATTGTCATAACAAGGCTTATTTCCACTGCATCCTGTCCAAGGCCCAAAATTTGTATCACTTAACCCGCCTGCAGATACGCTTGGTGCAACGAAAACTACTGAAAGGCATAAAGCAGATACAAAAAGTTTAATTTTCTTTGTCATATTACGATCCCCCTTTCTGAATATTAAAATAATTATATCCCATTTRAAATGGAAATAATAGGTGATTTCTACCTAATTTGTRATTAATRAACCTGTAAATTGTAAAACAGTTAATAAATGGCGATTTACTCAGATTA
>NZ_JBFUIO010000225.1:0-2337 GCF_056401835.1 Paenisporosarcina sp. P4_D4
TCTTTTCGTTTAGCTCCAGCTTTAGATAATATCCTGGCTCCCGTCATCTCACGCTGTCTAGTTTTAGGATTGTATCGAAATTCATTGATATACAATGCGTTTATTGATGTTGGGACAGGCAAGATTAACTCTAATTTCAATATCTCACCTACTTTCGTTTTAACTGGAACTGCCACTGGTCTTGAGTAAGATGTATTAGTTCTCCATCTTTAATGAACAACTTTATATTACTGATTGCTTCATCAAGCTGTCCAAACTCTTCATAAAAGTCTTTTCCACTCAATGAAATGAGGGCAATTTTGGGTCTTTCTACAAGCAAATAATAAGTACCATCTTCTGTTTCCTGAAACAAATCTCCATATTGGATAATTTTTTCCGTAACAGCAATACCATCAAACGAAACATTCATGTCTATTCATCACCCTTCTTTTTATCTTCGTTCTGAATAACAACCTTATCCTTCAAGAATCCAGCCATTTCCTTCTTCAACTCAACAACTTGATCAGCAAACTCATACATATGCTCAACACTATCAGTTGTAAACATGGCATTCTGTACTAACCAATCAGCTAATCGGTCAAATGTTTGGAAGTAAGCAATACTTTTGTAAGCGAATTCCCCACTGTAATCAGCAAACTTCCCTTTACCCACCCTAGTCTCATATCGCTCTTTAAGGATGATATTTAATTTATCCGTATCAATCGCATATTTCTCACTCAATCTCAACTTAAAATCAGGCTTGGATACTTTTTCTTCAATTGTTTCTGTCATATTAACACCCCCTATCCCCTTATTTGTTCAATCAATCCCAAAAGTTATCAGCTAAGTCTTTAAATGCAATCTCGACCTCTTTAATTTCACTGTGTCGTTCTGCCCAATAAATCAAGTCAGTTGTCTTATCAATGGTTGGATATACAACTTCAAACACTCGTAAGTTTTCTCTCACCTTGTCCACACTGTTTGTTAATCCTACGCTCAACTTACCATGCTTATTCTCCATGAAACTTACAAATTTATTAATTCGTTTAATTAGAATGTCTTCGTAATTCTCCACTAATTGCATCACTCCTAAATTGGCTTGTTTGATTCAAACATTTGCATAGCATAATTTTTTGAATGAGCTGCTAAAATACGTGTATTTAAATCGTCCGACTCATCTTCGTCTAAACTGGATCGAGTAAGATGTAATTCAATCAATAAGCCACGAGCTGTTTTGATTAGTTTTCCTACATCTTTAGAGTTAATCCTCCCGAAATACAAGTCGCTTTCCATTTCACTAAGCAGATTCATAACAGTTGCTTCATCATTCAGAGCCAATCTTGTCATCGTTCAAACACGTCCCCTACTTTTAGTTTTTTAGCCTTGCCTATTTTATCAAATGTGACGATGGATTCAATGGTATGACCCTCCCCCATCATCTCAACTTTAACTCCCCAATAAATGATTGCGACATTATCTAATTTGTATTCCATTTGTTCAGGCTTACTTAATATTGCTGTAACTTTGTATGGCTTCATTTATTACTCCTTGTCTTGCTCATCGTGATAATTCTTGATCCATTCAGTAGAACTTATTAACGAACTATCTGGCTCTTTATAAAGTAAGAATATTATTCCGAATAATAAGGCTGCGAATATAGCGGTTATGATAACTCCAATCAAACTATCACCTTCTCCCATTTATCTTCTTACATAGTATAGTTTACCATTTTCATCAATGCAAGTGTTTTATTTATAATTTACTAATTAAATATTTTTAAACGATAAAATTGAACATTTACTTTGTCTTCGGCTCAAATGTGTAATCTCCAAATAGTTTTTTCTTGGCAATCACAGGATTATTATTATTAAAGAGAAGATTGAATGTAGCGTCAGGTACTTGATCTTTAAGAATATCACTGCCATTTAGCTCATGGTCTTCAAAAGCATGCATATATATTGTTCCATACTCTCCTCTAAAGTCAGCCATATTATCAAAAACATTCTTAGCCACTAAATATTCCCAAGTAGCATTTTCCCCTTCATTTCTCTGAACATAAATCGCCATTTGACCTACTTTTACTTTTGTCATAGTCTCTCTCCTTTTCATTTAAAATCATGTTTTTATTAGATATTCATCTAGTTTTTTCAACAATTCACCCTTGTAATCTGTATTGTCAATGACAGAATCCTGTCCTGTTGCTGGAGCTAAATTCCCATATTTTACATTTAGAGCTAATTCATAGTTGCCTTCAATAAACTTATCTGCTTCATTATAAAAACCCTCTAGGATTACAAATGCCTCATGCTTGTTTTTTGGCTTACAAAGCGAGTTTGATAAGAGGCAAATACTGAAATG
>NZ_JBFUIO010000226.1:0-2323 GCF_056401835.1 Paenisporosarcina sp. P4_D4
CATATAAGACACGGTCATTTATTATTAGCGGTAATAATTGCTTTTCAACAAACATTCCATAATGGTTTATTTTTTTGGAAAAATGTTTTAGTACTATTTTTTTTAAACATTAAAGAGAGATTTTAATCCCCATAAAATGTAACATTTCGAAGGGATAATTTATGAGTATAAAAAAGAATTTTTTATATAGTATTTTCTACCAGATGTTGAATTTTATCCTACCATTAATAACTGCTCCATATATTTCAAGAGTTATTGGACTAGAAGGTGTGGGTATTTTTTCTTATACTAATTCGATTGCTCAATATTTTATATTATTTTCAATATTAGGTTTAAACAATTATGGGAATCGTGCGATATCTAGAGTAAGAAACAATAAAGCAAGGATGAGCTCAGTTTTTTGGAATATATACGCTTTACAGTTTATTACAGCCTTAATATCACTAATCCTCTATGTAGTTATTGTTTTCAATACAATTCCAGATTCCTATAGAGTTTTTGCAGCAATTCAAATTTTATTAGTGGGATCTGCAATGTTTGATATTAATTGGTTCTTTTTTGGGATAGAGAAGTTCAAGTTGACTATTGTAAGAAATAGCATAATAAAATTAATTACTTTTTTTTCTATGTTTATTTTCGTTAAAAATGAAGACGATTTAAGTAGTTACATTTTTTTAGTTGCCTTTTCTACTCTTATTAGTCAATGTATATTATGGTTTTTTATAAAGAAAGAAATTTTCATAATAAAACCAAATTTAAAAGAGATCATATCTCATATTAAACCAAATTTCATTTTATTTATTCCAGTAATTTCCATAAGTATTTATCGAATACTAGATAAAATCATGCTTGGTTTTTTTAGTGGTATTGAACAAACAGCACTTTATGATAGTGCCGATAAAATAGTTACAATTCCACTAGGTATTTTTGCAGCACTTGGAAATGTTATGTTACCAAGGATGTCTAACATAATTGTAGATGAACAAAATGGAGAATCAAATAGGTATATCCGTGATTCTATGCAATTCGTAGTATTTCTTTCAATAGCAATGATGTTTGGTTTGATTGCAATATCTTATCGTTTCGCACCAATTTACTTTGGAGAAAGTTTTGTAGAAAGCGGTAAGTTAATAGCTGGATTGGCACCTATTGTATTGTTTTCATCTTGGACTAGCGTAATTAGAACACAATATCTAATTCCAAGAGGAAAAGATAGAGATTATATTCTTTCTGTAATTATAGGGGCTATTATTAATATAGTAATTAATCTAACGCTTATACCAAGATATGGTGCATTAGGAGCTGTTGTAGGAACGCTAGTAGCAGAGGCAACTGTAATGGTATATCAAACATATGTCGTTAGAAAAGAACTGGATATAAAGAAATTTATAAATGATAGCTGGATTTTTCTTATTCCAGGGTTAATGATGTTTTTCTTACTAAAATTAAGTGATTTAATCATTTCAAACTCATGGAGTGGATTAATAATTCAAATTTTATTAGGAATCAGTATTTATTCTGTAACCTCTTATTATATATTTAGATTATGGAATGAGGAGAGACTTAACTATTTCATTGAAACAATAGGGTTAAAAAAACAAATTAAAAAGTTTCTTAATTGATGGATTTATAATTTTTTTAATTGATTCCACGTAATGACAAGTGTTTAATGCAAACAGATAAAAGTTATAGAAATGATGATTGACACAAATAATTAAGGATTTGTTTAAGAGGGGGGATGAATTCGAATGAACTTAAAGGAAATTCACTTTAAATGTAAAGAAATTTTCTATATATGGAGAGGATTAGATCCAATGTCTGTACGGTTAAAACGCTATAGGCTGAATGGTGCTTACATTGGAGAAAAGGTAAGGGCTTTTTCTCCGATAACTTCTAGTGAACCTTATTTAATATCAATCGGTAATAATGTGACAATATCAACAGGGGTTAAATTTGTTACCCACGACAATTCAGCTATTAAGATTTTCGAAAATGGTACGGATATCATAGGAAGTATAGAAATTGGAAACAATTGTTTTATTGGGATGAATAGTATTATTTTACCTGGAGTAAAATTGGCTAATAATACAATTGTGGGATCCGGTAGTGTGGTAACAAAGAGTTGTTTGATTGAAGGTAAAATCATTGTTGGTAATCCTGCTCGTGTAGTATCTGATGTAAAAGATTATAAAAATAAGTATGAAGATTTTGTATTTGATTTTAGAAATAAAAATTCCGTACAAAAGAAATCATTGATTATGGATAACAAAGCCAAGTGGTTAAATAAGTGATACTGTTTAAATGTTTTTAAAAAACTATTTTT
>NZ_JBFUIO010000227.1:0-2275 GCF_056401835.1 Paenisporosarcina sp. P4_D4
ATGGATCTCTTCTTCAACTAACGGGTGCTTTACTTCAATAAGGAGTACAGCCTTTTTTCTTATTGAACTAACGGGGCAGTAGAGTTGAAGAAGGAAAAATAAGAGAAACTTATTGAGGGGGAATATATTGAGTACAGTTGTTTATATGGTGAGACACGGTGAGTCGCCAAAAGAAGGAAATGATAGAACAAGAGGATTAACCGAAAAAGGTTATTTAGATGCTCAACGAGTAACTGACATATTGAAAGATGAAAAAATCGATGCAGTTGTTTCTAGCCCATACATACGTTCAATATTGACTGTTGAAAAGATAGCTCAACAAATAGGGCAAGAAGTTTTAGTCTTTGAGGATTTAAAAGAGAGGATATTTTCTTCTGAAAACAAAAGATTAGCTGATAAGGAATTGGTTCAGATTTTGGAAAAGTCGTTTTTCGATTCGAATTTCTCCTTAGAGGGAGGAGAATCAAATGCTGATTGTCAAAAAAGAGCTATAAAAGTTTTAAAAGAACTATTAGATACTTTGAGAAATAAAAAAGTAGTGATAGGAACTCACGGGGCTATTATGACCTTGATGATGGGATATTTCGATAGCACCTATGACTTGAATTTTTTACATAGCACATCAAAACCTGATATTTATAGAATGGAATTCAATGAACAGGAATTACTGAACGTTCAAAGAATATGGGGTGTAAGTATTAGCGTTAACCAATAAAAATTATTTCTTGTTCTTCAACTAACGGGTGCTTAGTTGAGTAATATATTCTAAGCTTTACTTATACCCGTAAATAACAAGCTTCACTGTTGATGTATAGAAAGAAGGGGCAATTAAATGAAATACCAATTACATTTTACCATTTCAGAATACTTTCAGGGGGTTGATGGATATCCGGTGCCTGAAGATTATGGGTATTGGGTTCCGTTAATGAAATACTTCATTGAGAGGTCGGATACAGTTGAAATCCATTGTTGGAATGAAGAAAAAGAAGTGATCAAGGAAATGAACGCCTTAGTTCAAAGCCATCCTAGGTTGCCAGAAGATGTAAACTTAACTATTTTTCACTGCAGTCTAACAGATGAGGTTGCACATCATCTCCTATATGAACACATAGCTGAAACGGAAAATATAAAATGGTTCTCTATTTTCTTAAGCAAAGGCGATATTACAATGTTTCACTCTGAACATTGGGGAACAGAATTTTTTGCCCCTGATCTTAGTCAAGAAGATATAGCGTATATTAGATCTGTTATGCCAAAGGTTACAAATTTCCACCAATACAAGTAGGGTGATTAATGAACAGTTAGCTACTATGTCATCTCTTTTTCTTCTTTAACTAACGGGGCAGGATAGTGGAATAAGAAGTCATTGTAGTAGTAAGTATATGGTACATTAAATGTAATCAAATTAAAGGGGTTGATAAGGATGCGTTTATCAAATAAATTTGTGACTGTAACTGGGTTTTGGGTGATGAATAAATAAAATTATAGGGAGAAATTAAATGATAAAAATCGACGTAGATTTAGTATCGAAGTTAATAAATAGCCAATTTCCAGAGTGGTCTAATTTGGAAATAAAGCCTGTTAAAAAAAGTGGAAATGATAATAAAACTTTTCACTTAGGCAACAGTATGAGCGTTAGGTTACCAAGTGATGTAGCCTATGTACCCCAAGTTGAAAAAGAACAAAAATGGTTACCCATTTTAGCCAAGCATCTTTCTACACCAATATCTGAACCATTAGCTAAAGGAGAACTAAATGAGGATTACCCACATCCTTGGTCAGTCAACAAATGGTTGGATGGAGAGACATTAACTTTAGAAAATATAGATGATTCAAATCAATTTGCAAATGATTTGGGGAAATTTTTAGTTGAATTACAATCTATTGACGCCAGTGAAGGTCCCTTAGCTGGCGAACATAATTTTTATAGAGGCGGAGATATTGTTGTATACGATGATGAGTGTAGAGATGCCATTAATAATAATGTAAATACTTTTAATAAACACCTATTGAAAGAAATTTGGGAATTGGCATTAACTTCAAAGTGGGCTGGTGAACCAGTTTGGGTCCACGGTGACATAGCCCCAGGAAATATATTAATTGAAAATGGTAAATTGTGTGCGGTTATTGATTTTGGGATATTGGGAGTAGGAGACCCTTCTTGCGATGCTGCAATGGCTTGGACTTTTTTTGATGATAGTAGCAGAAAGACATTTAAGAATGCATTGAATTTTGATGCAGAAACTTGGAATAGAGCAAGAGGTTGGGCTTTATG
>NZ_JBFUIO010000228.1:0-2247 GCF_056401835.1 Paenisporosarcina sp. P4_D4
CTCTAAAGTGATGCTAATTGGTATTTAAAAAGAGTTTCAATAATTATTTACTACAATATACGTTGCCACATCATTTTTAATATGATAAGCCGTAATTGCTAATTTAACAGCCCGATGTTATTGAACTAAAGCACCCGTTAGTTGAATAAGCACATTTATTAAATATGGATAAACAACGTATCATCTGATTTAATCGTGATCAAAGGATGTTCAGGTATGTTCTCTATAGTTAGTAAGATTTCTTTACCAAGAATGCTTGATAGCTTTCTCATAAATTCAAATTGACCGGGTCTGCATCGGCATACAGGTAGCGGTTCAAGGAAGTCGGTTCATCCTCTTCCTCTTCAAAACTAAAGGAACATTGTGGCACTTACGGTTTTTAAAAACCAAAGTTCTGAATGTTAAAAACCTTGAAAGACACTCGTCCTTTAAGGTTGATAAACATACGTATACATAGAATCAAAATCTGAGAAATCAAATACAATACTGTCATCTTCGTAATAGTTTTCAATGTTTCCAATTACCTTACTTGAATACATAACCAAGGATTTATGTCCTTTTACCAAGTAAAATTTCTTTGACCTCTTTCTCTTGATATCTGTAGTGCTTCTTCTCCACAAAAATGAAATTTTTTAGATTTGGTAATTCAAGAAGATTGCTAAAATCTCCTTCTATAATAGTTGTATTTCCAGCGATGTAAATTCTATTCAGGTTCAAACATTTTTTTAACGGTTCTATTGATTGAATATCTCCACAATCGATGATTAAGAAATTTTTTAAATTCCCTAAGCCTTCGAATTCATCTAATTTTTTTATTCGCTTACAACTATCAATTTCTATTTTTTCTAAATTTTCCAATGCACTAAGTGATTCAAGTGAAATTAATTTAGTACATTTATATAAATCCAATAATTTCAAGTTTTTTAAGTGATTGATTCCTTGTAACGTTTGTAGTTTAGTCGAAGTCACAAGTAACTCTCTTAAGGAAGTAAGATGACTTAACGGTATTAAATCCTCAAATGGATAGTTCACGATATTTAATCGTTCCAATGTAGAAACACTAAAACAATTTATAACTTTCGTGTTCCATTTCAGAAAAAGTGTTTTTAGCTTTTTAAATCGACTGATATCCAATTCAACAGTTAACTTACAACCTAGCGCTAAATGCTCAAGTGATTGGATGTGAAATAAGACGCTTACGTCTTTTATATCTTCCGCATATATTTCAACACCCTTTAAAAAATCCAGCGATTTTAAGAAATCTATGTCTTGATCTTCCCAGCCGACACTCCTGCTTAAGCGTAGATATTGAATTCTTTGCTTTACCATAACGCTTCTCAAACTATCATCCCMAAAATCAGTCAATACTAAAGTATGACCAGTATCTTTTTTACCAGAGTCAATAAAATATAAACTCGAATGTACAGACATCTTAAAATTACCTCCTTTTTTATTTTTCCTGCCTACTTTTTATATAAAAAAATAGGCAGGAATATTTCTTCATTTTCGTTTTTTCAACTATTTCTTCTTCTTTTTCTTTTTCAGTAAATATTGTCTTTTCGGGCCTATTGGATAGACCAATAAACGTTCCGCTTGTATGACCTAAATAAACAGTAATCCTTCTTCAACTAAACTGCCCCGTTAGTTGAATAAGAAAAAGGCTTTACCTCTTATTGAAGTAAAKCACCCGTTAGTTTAAGTACATTTCTTCACAAACTTATATTAGTTCGCAACTAAGAATTAAGAACATAATTGATAAATTCTGTTTTTTCTTTAGTGTACGCTTCACGATCATTGCTATATTTTTTTGCTAAATTTCTTTTAAGAATAGCGTATTCATCAATAAACTGCTGATTAGTCCGTAATAAATCACGAAAAAGTAGCTGTTTATCCCACCGTTCTTCTCCCTCAAGAAAAATATGTAAATGTACTACTCGTTTGTCGTTAATTACTTTCACAAAAAATCTTTGCCAAGGTCGATTGTCTATGTTAGGTGGTACATAATGCCAGTCGTGATTAGCTAACAATGAAGATATTTCTTTTATTTTTTGAAATGAATCAATTTTAGCCATTAAATCAATGATTGGTTTAGCTGGTAAATTAAGAATAGATGTACTTCCATAATGTTGAATTTCTGTTATGCCGAAAGTTGAAAGAAGATTAAGAAGAAGTGCTTTTTCCTGATTACCTTTTTCTACCCACTTGGGATTTGGTTCGACAATGTCTATTGTCTCATTAGCCCAAACG
>NZ_JBFUIO010000229.1:0-2230 GCF_056401835.1 Paenisporosarcina sp. P4_D4
CCATGAATGAAGAACAATGTAGTCATAAGAATTCAAGCGAAGAAAGCTATGTAACACACTTTTACCTTCAAACTTTTATAACAACTGTTATTTCATGTGATGACTGTGGTGAGATATTAGACGAAAAACAAAATGAATTAAAATAAATCATCTCTTTTAGTAGGAAATGGAGGATAAATGATGAGCGTAAATCGTGAAGATTACATTGTAATTGGTGTAGATATTGGAATGGATTATTATGATGATGAAAGATGCGATGAGTTCGATGAATATGATAGCCAAAATGATGTTGGATCAATGACGTACATCATTGACGGGATGAGTGGAAATTATTTCTTAGTTGGTGAAGTGGTTAGGTATGGTGACGAATATGAAGGTTTTAGTGGTGTAGTGGAGTTAGAAATTGATGAAGCTGCGAAACAACGAGTCAAAGACTTTGTTAAATTGAAGTTTGATTTAGATGTTGAACCTAAGTTAATGGTTGTTACGCATTTTCATTAAAAGCGTAGCTGACTGATTGAGGTAATTCAACTGTTTGTTTGATTTACGCCAGCTACGTGAAAGATTATAACACACTTTGAGGTGAATTTGCATGACTATAGTATTATGGATAATAGGGGCTTACCTGTTTGGGTTAGGCTGTTATCATACAGGTAAGCATAACGGTTACGGTCAAGCGATATTGGATAGGATTAAACGTGATGAGGAGATGAAAAAGCGATGAGTAACTTTAGTGTGGCTATGATTGATACAAAAAACAATGTAGCTAATCAAATTGCAATAAATTTATCTCAAACTGAGGCTCATAATATGGTTGTGGACTTAAGAAGTAAGCGAGACGGGAATAAGTATTGGATTGGTAAGGTTGAATGGTTAGGTCAGAATTAAATAAAATAAAAGTCTAATTTTATGGAAATAAAACACTTGCAATCTTCTAATTAGTGAATTATAATCATAATATAAGTTAATAAAAGGAATTGGAGGCAATGGAATGCAAGAAATGCTTAATAAACTAATTGAAGAAAACAGAGTTCATCAAGAAAGATGGGATGAATTAATAACATTTCTTACAGAAGGAAGAGATCGTGCTCGAACGAACAATGCAATTGAAGTTGAATATGCCTATGTAAATACTATAAACAAACTGGTTGAGCTGTTTAGTAAATAAATTATCATATAAAATATTTGACTTATTGGGAAACAAGGTACGATAAACACCGTAAAATACGGGGTTGAGTTTTTGGGATTTGGCAATAGACATAAATAGCGAAGGAGTGAAATCTTTTTGACTGAAAAAGAGAAGGAATTATGGAAAGACATAAACGAGTTGATAAAGGCAATGCAGAAAATAAGATTCATATGCGATAGAGCCAAATCACATTATATCGAAGAAAGTGACATAGACGAGATACTTGAAGTCACCAAAAAATACGCTTAATCGAACATTTTACACATAAAGGGAGATATCTGATTGAAAGAATATAAGTCATTTAAGTTACCAAAAGGGCTATCAGACGGATTGATTTTCAACATGGCAAGTAGTCGTCAACTAGATATGACAGGATGGAGATGAGAAATTGGAAAAGATAAATATTATCTCAGAAGAAGAACGTATAACTATATTAGGGATGATCGCTACGATAAGTAACTATTTACATGGTCATGCGTCTTATGATGGTGCAGAAGATGAAACAAAAGAAATCATAGATAAACTTGATTATATATTTCGTACGTAATACTTTGATATAAAGGAGGAGTAATTATGGAAAAAGATAAAATTATTGAATTKCTTGAAGAATTACAAGACGACATTCACATGGGAGAAAGTTTAAGTGGCGTTTTGTTAAAATTAGATAATATTATTACTAAAATAGAAACTGAATAAAACTTTTAATTTGAAGAAAAGGAGGAAGTACATTGAAAAACACACATATAATTTCAGCGTTTGCTGGTTCAGGTAAGAGTTATCTAGCAGAGAATAATAAAGAAATGAAGTTTTTAGACTTAGATTCTAGCAACTATCCTAAAGATGATTTTCCAAGCAACTACTTACAGGATATCATTAAGCACGTTAAGACAGGTGACTATGATTACATCTTAATTTCAACTCACAAAGAAATTCGTGAAGCACTCAAAGACAATGATATCAAGTATGCTTTAGTATACCCCCATGCTGAACAAGGTATGAGATTTGGTGACATTTATACCGAACGAGGAAGCAACAAAGAAT
>NZ_JBFUIO010000230.1:0-2214 GCF_056401835.1 Paenisporosarcina sp. P4_D4
CTCTTTGACCGCATGATTGAAAACAGCCGCATGTTATCTGATGCGGGCGTCATGGTTTCAGCTGAAACGATGCTAAATAAGAAAACACTGCCATACTTGGAACACATACATCGCCAAGTAGTTGAAGAAATGAAATGCGCAAGACACGAAATTCACCCTATGTACCCTTCAGATTTCGCTAGCAGTTTGACTTCATTGACGTTAGAGGAAACACGACAAGCCATTCATCACTTACTCGATGTACGTGATAAAAACACCTGGATGCTTTTCGGAACTTTGCCATTTTATCCTTGCAGCGCCAGTGAAGAAGATCGTCATCTTCAGCAAAGATTGAAAGAAGAAACGAATGTCACCGTTCGTAATGACCCTGACGGCCGTTCAAGATTGAATATCAATATTTTCTCAGGTGATGTCATTGTCACAGACTTTGGAGATGCACCTGTACTTGGTAATATGAAGAGTGATTCCTTACCAATCATTTTTGACAAATGGCTGGACTCGCCTCTTGCAAAAGAATTGAACTGCCATTGCCCTGCAGTAAAATGTCTAGGACCAAATGTATTGGTGAAAAACATGTATTATAAAGACCACACATTCATCAGCGACTCCGTAAAATAACAAAAGCAGCCGATTGGCTGCTTTTTCATTTGAAGTGTTTCAGTGCTTCCCTTTTACTTAAAGGTTTCAATTCATTCACTTCTACAAATTGTTGAACAAATACAGGATTGGTTTTTGCGTATTCCCGTAATACCCAACCAATTGCTTTCTGAATGAAAAATTCATTCGATTCTGCATGACTTAAAATGATTTCTTCCAGTATGTTTTCGTTTGTTTCATTTTTATATTTCAATTGATGCAGAATAGCTGAGCGATTCAGCCACATATTATCTGAATCTGACCACAATCGCATGACTTTTTCTCCATTTGGTCTATCCTTTTTTACAATTTCCCCAACTATGGATGGCGCAATGGAATCCACACTATCCCACCACGATTTTTCCGTTATCAGTTTCTCGATGAAAGACAAATCCTCAATTGTTAATGTTTTAATTTTTTTACTTAATAAAGCTATTGCTACATATTGATATTCCCTTTCAGGCAGCTGATAAATTTCCCACACTTCTTCAAACAATTGTTGTTTTTCGGGAATTTCATGTTCAGTAAAATAGTTTTTTAATGCTTCATTTCGTGCAGGGCTTTTAATGCCGAGAAAAGGAAAATTGTGTTTCATATATGCTTCCATAGGTGAAGCCAATTGCTCATCGCGAAGATTTTCAAATACTTGACAATATGTATATCGATCCCATGGTCTCTTCAATAGTAAAACTCCTGACTACTTTGGTGTATGTAATTGGGTTGTCTTTTATGTATCAATCCGTAAAAAAATTGTGGATAGGCAAGCTATCCACAATTTTCAAGTAAATTCAATGACGTCGAATGCGAGATTGAAGATAAAAATGGTGTGAAGCACAACAAACCACATTGCCTGTCGGTTAAGTTTTCTCATCATGATTTCGTCCATCTCAACTCACTCCTTTTTTTGATTATACGCTTTTAATTTTCAATTCACAAAGCTTTTTACGAATTTTCCGTCAATTAAAAAACGAAAAAATATGTGAATCTGAAAACAAAATACATACTTTTTTTGTTTTTGTTCAGACTATTGATTAGCGCTGAAGTTTTTATTATATGCACGCAAAGTCAAACTGGTTTGTAGAATTATTCGTTTTCAGTTTGGATATGAAATCGTTATGGGTTAAAAATATTTTCAAAAAATGGTTTGAAGTAAATCGTTTGAGGATATCTAATTACTAGCAAGTCAAATTAAACTTTATCGAACAGGAGATGACGAACATGGGATTTATTTTATACCTTATTATCGGTGGTATCATTGGTTGGTTAGCAGGGCTTATTTTAGGTAAAGACGTACCGGGCGGAATTATTGGTAACATTATTGCTGGTATCATTGGTGCATGGATCGGCGGTATGTTATTCAGCTTCGGACCAACAGTTGCCGATATTCAAATCATTCCAGCATTTATTGGTGCAGTTATTTTAATCTTCATCGTAAGCATGATTTTAAAAGCACTACGCAAAACATAATATCAAAAAAGAGACGTTCAATTGAACGTCTCTTTTTTTATTGTTCTGAAGAAGCAGCTTGTCCTTGAGTGCCCTGCTCTTCTTCATATTTATGATAGTAATATAATACAT
>NZ_JBFUIO010000231.1:0-2197 GCF_056401835.1 Paenisporosarcina sp. P4_D4
TTACAGATGTCCCTAAARYACYWYCTAGACTTAGTYGCTTAGTGTAATCTTYCATTACAGATGTCCCTAAARCAYCWYCTAGAYTTAGTTGCTTCGATGGATCTTCCATTAAGTCATCATTTTCTACTTTGTTTTGAAAATCTTTTTCTTTGGTCATAATATCACCTCACATTAGCATTTTCACTCATACTTTTTTCTACTTCATCAACTATTTACTATAATTTTTATTCCGTTGAAAGCGTACTATACCATCAAGCATTGGATCAAATAATCTGTCAATTATGTCTTTATTAAGTGATTTTGACAGTCCGTCTGCATCATTGAATATTCGAGTGGGACGCTCTGCGGTACTGTTTTCAATGTAACTGCCAATCGAATAGATTAAAATTCATGCCATGTGTGTTGACCTACTATGCATACAAGTCCTCTAAGCTGGGGGCAATTATGTGGTAATAACCCCCCTCACCCGCTTGAATAACTCTCTGACCTTTTGAAAATTATGGTATATATAGGCATTATACGATATTATTAAATGAATACTAATACTTTGTTTCCTTAGCTACTGAGGTTTGACACATGTCTCCCCATTCCTAAATTTCTTCATACTGCTTTCTCTTGTTAGCATTTTAGATGTGGTTCGTATGAAATAGATTCATCTGACGCACTCAATCTAGTTTCTATTAACGCAGAAACATGTGTTATTTTATAGAACATGGTAATCACTTACCTCACTGGAGTGAAAGGGTCAGATTCATTCCTCAGTGGCTAAGTATATAAAAAAAGACAATCGTTTGATTGCCTTTTTCCAGTTATTAAATTAGTATAGAAGCAATTTTCGCCACTTCAGCAGTTCATTTACTACCTTAACCCTTCACGTTCTAACAAGCGATAGAATGTTCCAGTACCTATTGATAATGCTTTACAGATGTATCTCACTGACTTACCTTCCTTATACCACTCAACCGCTTGTGTAGCCTTCTCTGACTTCTTACCACCTACTGTAACCTCTATCTTGCGTCCTTTAAACTTACCCTCTTTCTTTGCAATCTCGATACCTTCACGTTGACGTTGTAATGTTAATCCACGTTCAAGCTGTGCTAAGCTGCCAAAGATATTTAGTAAGAACTCATTCATAGGGTTGTTACTGGAAGTATCCAACCATGACTCGTTGAGTGACTTAAGAGAAGCTCCCTTCTCCTTGATTAGTTCAACAATCGTTAACAGGTCTTTTACTGAACGGGATAAGCGGGATATTTCATGAACAATCACTATATCTTCTTCTTGTATCTCCGATAGCATTCTCTGCAATTCTGGGCGATCTGTATTCTTACCACTAATTTTCTCTTCATAAAACAACTCACATCCCGCTTCTTTAAGCGCTTTCCGTTGACGTGCAGTGTTCTGTTTTTCAGATGATACTCTTATGTATGCTATTTTTCTCATATAACATCCTCCATTACAGGTTTATCTTTCTAAATAGTAACAATTAATTCGGTAACAGTCAAACGGTAACAAAGTAAACATATAAAGACCCTTGTCATTACAGTGTTTGGTATTTACTGTAAAACGTTACCGAATGCTTACAGTCTATCGAGAACAAAGTTCTTCATTATATTGAAGATAGGATATAAAAAAGACACCCATTAAAATTGGATGTCTTTTCATAGCTTATTAACTAATTCACTAGTTCTTAAAAGTACTTCCTTTAATAATTCAATCGCATTTTCGTCACTTGGTTCGTTTGTTCCAAGTTCACCTCGGAAAGCTTTCTGTAATATCGATTTTTCTGCATGTAAAAGATTTTCACAAACTTCATTATATTTTACTTCCAACTGATCAGCTAGAGACAAAAATCTCTCAACTCGTCTAACAATTTCTAATTGTTCTCGCATGGGAGGAATTGGAATATTGATTTCTTTAAGCTTTTCTTGAGTTAAATGCCGTATTGTTGTTTGTGACGTTAGTTTTTCAAATACACCTTTATTATGGCAGTCCAGCAAGAAATAATAAATATATTCTGGGAGTATAAAATCTTTATCACATCTTAACCGATGTAATGCCTTTTGATACATACATCTTTGAATTTCATCTTCCCAAATTGCAGTACGACCTACGATTCCACCTTCACAAACTAACAAATCTCCTTTCTTTAGTAAGTATTTTTCTATCTCACTTTCTTCAAACCCCATCTCAAGAA
>NZ_JBFUIO010000232.1:0-2174 GCF_056401835.1 Paenisporosarcina sp. P4_D4
TCTAGCTTCTACGCTGATAATCGTATTACTGTTTATTACTCTTTTCACTCTAATACTTCCGAAAGAGATTCAATTCATCCTTCCGATTGGGAGTTCAGGCATTAAAAACATTCTAATTGGCAGCAAGAGTGCATTACTTTCGAAGTTGGGTTTTGAAGGATTATTGTTTTTATTTCCCTTTATTATTCATAATAACAAAGGAGTATTAAAAACCATATCAATGGCAAATATCTTTGTCACAGGCTTCTACACCTATTTGGTCTTCATTTGTTTAATCAGTTTTAGTCCTGATCAATTGAATCAAATAAGAGAGCCAGTGTTATATCTTTTAAGGGGTCTATCTTATAAAATGATTGATCGCGTAGATTTGATTTTTCTCTCGATTTGGATTGTACCAATGACAACGTCAATTATTGCTTATTTATTCCTTGCAAGTAAAAGTATTAGTAATGAGAAAAAGTCTTATAAAAAGATTGTCGTGATAAATGGAATTCTTATATTTCTGATTTCACTTATTCCTCATACTGATGAAGTCACGTTTCTTTTTAACAAATTTGTTTCTTATTTAAGTTATGCCGTTGTCTTTGTCATTCCAGCTCTCCTATTAATTCTGTCAATCATATTTAAAAAGCATGAAACTGGTGATACAGCTTGAGAAAAAGACTCTTACTGATTTTGATAATCATAAATATCTTTTTGGCAGGTTGTTGGGACCAACACCAGCTTGTTAATAAAACACTCGTAAACGGAATCAGTTTTGATTTAACAGAAGAAGGCAAAATACACGCTACAGTTCGAGCCTTGAATATAAAAAGTAAAGGAGGAGGACAATTTGAAATTGAAGATGAACTTGTGAGTGCTGAAAGACCTACTTTGGCGGGTTTAGCAATCGATATTAATAGCATGACAGCTGGGCAGGTGGATTTCAGTCAAGCACATATTATTTTAATCGGTGATGAATTGGCTCAAAATGGGATTCATCAATTACTAGATCCTTTTTATCGAGGAAAAGAATCGAATATTGTAGCCAAAATTGCGATTACAAAAGGTAAAGCAGAAGATATCATATCTTCAGAAAAAGAAAAAAGCCCGATTGCATTCTTTATTTTACAAGCGATTGAAGGAGCAGAGGAATCTACCTTAATACCAGAAGAAACTATTTTTACTGTATGGACAAACATTCAAACTACGGGCAAAGATTTTATCTTACCCTATTTAGAAAAAGGAGAATCAGATAAAATTGCGATTGCTGGGGTAGCCCTTTTTAATGGAGATAAGTTTTCTGGAAAAACCTTATCAAAGGAGCAAAGCAGTTTATTATTACTATTACTCGATCAATTAAAAAAGACGAACAATATGGAACTCATGCTAAATCAAGCGAGTGAAGAAGATCGATCCATTGCTTTTTCTACACGGAAGATGAAAAGAAACATGGAGATAAAGGTAGACAAAACAAGTGGAGATATAACTTGTATCATAGATATTAGCATCCAAATAGAAGTGAATACCTATCCACAAAATCTCAATAAAGATTTAAATATAAAAAAATTAAATAAAGAAATTTCTGTAGAATTAACCAATCAGGCTAAGGAAGTCATCGCTATTCTTTTACAAGCAAATTGCGATGCATTTGGGATTGGAATGAGATTAGCTAATACACATCCTGACTTATGGAAGAAAATGAATTGGGATGAAGATTTTAAAAATGTTCAAATAGAGCCAAAAGTTAATGTAAGTATTATAAAAACAGGTGCTGTCTATTAGACATTACCTGTTTTTATTTTTCAATAACGAAGAATTTCGAGACTTGGTAACTGTGGAACTCTCATCCCCTCCTCATGTTTGGTTGGTAAATTATCATCCAGTTCTTTCGAACGTTTGACGTGCATTGGATTGACCATGACGAGTGGGATTCCATATTGGTCTAGGAAATAAGCTAAATTCATCCAGCTGTGACCCGTAGGTTCAATTTCAATAACTACTTCTGTCTTCTGAGTTTCTTTCATCGTTGAATCCTCTTTTTCTTGCAAGCCCCCGGCAATCTTTCTAACAGGAATGCTGCCCCTTTAGTTAAGATGCAACTTCTCTTCTATTACATATCATTTATGACGAAGTAAACTTCATTCAAATCTTGCCTTAGTATTTATCTCATCTTTAACCCATCTTTATTTACG
>NZ_JBFUIO010000233.1:0-2146 GCF_056401835.1 Paenisporosarcina sp. P4_D4
CCAATAAATGAGCTGCACATGTATCAGCACGTTCTGTATAGCGAACAAATGGGACAGGATGGAACTTTTGCTTGAATATCCATTCTTCTAGCGACTTGTCTGTCATTGTCAACCCATCGTGATGGATTTTTTTCATGCGTTTGCGGATATAATCGATATGCTGTTCATTCGCTACACCTTTAATAAAAGCGATTACCGTATCCGTTTGACCACGAGTGGAAAGCTTTGTTAATTCGAAGCGAAGCGAGACATCCCGGATTCTTCTTCGAATTAATGCCGTATTTTGTAAAATATTTTCCGTGAAGCCATCACGAGATCCGCGAATGACTTTTTCATTATCAGGCTCATCGGGTTGTCTTCCTGGATATGAACGAACATCGATTGTGAAAACATAACCACCAGATGTCACAATACCAAGCTGTCCACTTAAAATTGCGGACAGCCAGGCATCTTTAGAGTCATAGATTGTGACTGAATGATATGGAAAATAACTATTCATTGCTTCAATTTCATGAATCTCTAATTTATGTTTCACTTGAGATGTCGTGCTCTGTGTTAACGTCAAAATTTGTGTAAGTGTCGTAGAATCAATCAACCCATTCATATAGACAAATAATGATGGTATTGACCAAACGTGTGCGTTTTTGACACCAACATCGAAGCTTTCTCCCTTTCCAAACTTGGAATACACAAAGGATTCAGCATCCTGGATATTGGCAAAAAGTGACTTATCTATTGAGATCCATCCTTTAATGTCGCCTGTTTAGGCATCATCCAACTTTTCAGTTGCTTAAGTATTTTCTTTTCCAACCTGGAAACTTGCACTTGTGAAATACCGAGCCTTTCCGCAATATCACTTTGCGTACAGTCCAAGTAGTAGCGTAAATAGATAATCATTTGTTCCCTTTTTCCGAGTTTCGATAAAATATCTCGCAATGGAATGTGATCAAACGAGCGCTCCGAACGTTCGTCTCTTAATTGATCCATCAGAGTTAAGGCGTCCCCTTCACTTTCAAATAATTGTTCATGAAGAGAAGCTGGATCTCTTAATGCATCGGAAGCTAAAACCACTTCATCCATCGTCACATCAAGCGTTGTGGCAAGTTCCGACAAGGAGGGTTGGCGTTCATGTAGCCGAATAAATTCATCGGTTGCATGACGAATTTTAAAACTCAATTCCCGGATGGAACGACTTACTTTAACCATGCCGTCATCTCGCAGGAACCGTTGTATTTCCCCAATAATCATTGGAACAGCATAAGTGGAAAATTTAACTTCGTACGATAAATCGAATTTGTCGACAGATTTCATTAACCCTATACAACCGATTTGAAATAGATCCTCTAAATCCGCTCCCCGTGAAGCGAATCGTTGGACGATGGACCAGACAAGACGGGTATTTCCTTCTACCATGGTTTGTCTGGCAATTTTGTCTCCCTGTTGAGACAAAAAGATCAATTCACGCATTTTTTCTTGAGTCAACAACACGGGTTGTTGTCCGATAGGCGTCGTCATCGTTCACCTAAAACGAAGTTGGATTGTATGGGTAAAAATTCCTTCGTAAAGGTAATCGCAGTTCCTTTCTGAGGCTCTGACCATACCGACAAATGATCCGAGAAACTTTCCATAATGGTAAAGCCCATCCCGGAGCGTTCTCTCTCCGGTTTTGATGTATAAAGAGGTTCCATCGCTTGCTCGAGGTTTGGAATGCCTCTGCCTTCATCGCTGATGGTCATCGTGATTGATTGTCCATTTCTTTTGGCCCGTATGGTTACGATGCCCTCCCCATCTTCTTCATATCCATGAATGATGGCGTTCGTCACTGCTTCAGAAACAATTGTTTTAAACTCAGCTAATTCATCAATGGTTGGGTCAAGAGATGCAATAAAGCTCGTCATCACCATACGTGCCAAACCTTCATTTTCACTAATGGCAATAAACGATAGCGTCATTTCATTGTCCATTTAAAATACCCCCTAACTGTGCGATTGTTTCTTCTTCTGTTGTTGGCCAAACATAGGAACCGAGACCAGAATATTGAAAGATTTTTTTCATCGTTTCAGAAGGATGTAAAATAACTGTTTGCCCATTAGTAGGGACAAAATCTCTCATTCTTCCTAAGATAAGTCCAATACCTGCACTGTCC
>NZ_JBFUIO010000234.1:0-2075 GCF_056401835.1 Paenisporosarcina sp. P4_D4
ACAAAGTTAAATCATTCGTACAAGTAATCGACCAAATAGCACAATTAGATGAGCATACTCGTGAGCAAATTTTATCTTCAGTTGAGTCTCCTGTCATCAAGAAGAAACTTGAATCGGCTGAAGTCTAATGGCTAAGAAGTTCAATAATCTTGATGAGTTGGAATTGTATCTACAGAAGAATGTCATGCAGATTCTATCTCGTGATGCTTCAATTGAACGGATATTAGCTGAAACAATGTCACAGGCAGTTGTAGATGTTGTATACGGTGCTTATGAGCCTACTCAATATCAGAGACGTGGAGATGAGGATGGATTGTCAGATCAGAGAAATTATTTCATCACAGACTACGGAATTAGAGACGGTAAAGTATTTCTTACCTTTGAAAACTTAACTGAAGGTGCAGATTCAATGGAAGGTAAATTCATTGGTGACATGATTGAATATGGAATCAAAGAATTATGGAACAATCCTGTTGGTGAATGGTCAGAGCCTCGTCCGTTTGCACAAGAAACAGTGGACAGATTAAATGCTAATCCAACTGAATTGTTAGAAGCATTAAAGACTGCATTAATGGCAAGAGGATTTACGGTTAAATAGGAAATAAATTATTCTTCTTTTAAATAGTAAATTATAAAATAAATTATGGATGTGAATACATGACGAAAAGACTAATCAGTATGCCTAAATTAGAGTTTAAAGAAAAAATCAATCCATTCAATCAAATGATTATGAAAGAATTTTTGGATCAACAACAACTTTCAGACCAGACGCTTAAACAATATGCTTCAGCGTTGTCAGTGTTCTTTACATGGGTACATGAGCATTGCATGAACAAGCCTTTGTATGAGCTGAAAGCAAGGGATGCTTTAAAGTATCAAAATAATTTAATGAGTGCTGGATTATCATCTAATGGTGTTAAGTTTAAGCGTTCAGCCGTATCGAGTTTGTGTGGCTATTTAGAAGTGTATTATGGAGATGAATATCCTCTGTTTCGCAACATTTATTCTAAGGCAGTTGCCAATCCACCTAAAGAGTTTGTAAGAGAGAAGAAAGCTATTCCATTAGAAGAATTTGAACTACTCCTCCAAACATTAAGAGATCAAAATGAATTGCAAATGGTTGCTTATCTAATAACAAGTTATTACACAGGAGCAAGACGTTCAGAAGTTGCACAGTTTAAAAAGAGCTTCCTAGAGCTACCAAAAATTAAGGAGAAGGATTATTACATGACTCCTGAAATTAGAGGTAAGGGCAAAGGGAAAAATGGCAAGCGAATTAAACTTGCTTATGATGATATAGTAAGAAATGCTATATTAGATTGGTTAGAACAACGTGGAGAAGATGATGTAGATGAAATTTTTGTTCGTAAATACAAAGATGGAAGAGTAGAACCCCTATCCCCTGCTGCATTTAATTCTTGGTTTACTGACAAGTTTAATCCTATTATGAACACTGAAGGATTCGCTCCTCACAGTTTGAGACGATCCAGAGCGACACATATGGTTGTGAATCATGGAATGAGTATCGACAAGGTAAAATCTCTTTTAAACCATGAGTCAAGCGAAACCAGCCAGACTTACGTAATTAAAGATACAGATGATGAATTGGATGATATATTCTAAAACACTGAAAGGCAGTCTTGACCTCCCCTTTCGAGACTGCTGATTGAGTGTTTTATCTCAGCTAAGTTAGTTACTAAAAATTAAATTATAATACCATAAATAAATTATAATATTTCTTCATTTTAAATCGTCTAATTAGTCACACAATTGGGTATGATTATGATATAATACAATAAATTGAAATTTCAAATTGTAATTATAAAATATAAACCTAATTGGAGGATTTAAAATGAAGAAGAAGTTGCCGAAGAGTTTTTTATTAGTTGGTGTATTATCAGTATTATTATTGTCTGCATGTACAGAGGAAGAATTGAATGCAACATTGAGTCCTGAAGCTGGAGCTGAGGGGAATGATACCAAGGTTGAATCCGTATCCCTAACAGAAGAAGAGAAGCCTGTATCTGATGAGTATTACTTGATGTTAGCAAGTATTATTACAGATAGTATCGAAT
>NZ_JBFUIO010000235.1:0-2075 GCF_056401835.1 Paenisporosarcina sp. P4_D4
CCAAGATTTTCGAGCTGCAAAAATGCTTCATTGACAGGTGTTTGATCTTGCAAAATCCCTGGCTCTTGAAGTGCTAGTTGTGAAATGATTGGCAGATTTGTTTCCTTACGAGTGATTGTAAGAACGGCTTCAAGCTCTTGAAGGTCATAGAAAGTTTCGAGGAGAATCCCATCAACCCCTTCTAATAAAAGACAATATAACTGTTCCCGAAAGCTTCGTTTTATATCCTCTAATGAAATAGAATTGGGCTTTACTCCCCGATTACCACCAATCGTCCCAAAAACATAAGCGTCGTTCTTAGCTGCTATTTTGGCATTGTGGACAGCGGCACTATTGATTTCTTTTACCGAATCTTCCAGTCCATACCTTTGCAGCTTTAAATAATTTGCTGCATACGTGTTCGTCTGAATCACATCCGCACCTGCACCTAGATACGCTTTATGGATGTTTTGAATTTGTTCCGGCTGGGATAGGTTCAGTTCCTCAAAGCAGCAATCTGTCCCATACGAGTATAGGAGAGTTCCCATGGCGCCATCACCTATTAATATTTGGTTTTTTAATTTCCCCAAAAAACTCATTGGCTCTCTCCTCCATGATAGATAAACTGTCTACCTTGAACATGCTGAAAGGCTTGTGAAAAATCATTAATAAGATCATTCGGATTTTCAAGGCCGACCGATAAGCGAAGAAGACTATTTTTGATGCCACGTTTTTCTCTTTCCGCTTTTGGCATCGCCGCATGGGACATTTTACTCGGATACGATAAAATCGTCTCTACAGACCCAAGGCTTACTGCAAATACAGGGAATTTCACATTCGAAACAAATGAACGAAGCGCATCCTCATTGGCAAGTTCAAATGATAAAACCGCACCTGGACCATCTGCCTGGTTTTTTTGAAGCTGATGTTGCGGATGACTTTCTAGAGCCGGATAATAAACCTTATCGATAAGCGGGTGTCCTTGTAAAAATTCGGCGAGTAATATTGCAGATTTTTGTGATTGTTCGAGACGGACATAAAGCGTCTTGAGCCCTCTTAGTACGAGCCATGCGTCCTGAACACCCAGAATAGCCCCAAACGAATTTTGTAAAAAACCCAGCCTTTTCGCTAATTTCTCATCCTTGACAACTGCCAATCCAGCGACGACATCGCTATGCCCTGATAGAAATTTGGTTGCACTATGTAGCACAACATCAGCCCCAAGTTCAAGTGGTTTTTGCAAGGCTGGAGTGAGAAAAGTGTTATCCACGAATGTTAAGGCATTATTTTCTTTTGCTAACTTGCTAACCGCTTTGATGTCGGTCACCTTCAGTAAAGGGTTGGAAGGTGTTTCAACATAAAACACTTTTGTATTTGGCTTAATGGCTTGTTTTACTTGGATCAGATCCGTCATATCGACAAAGCTATAGTCAATTCCGTATCGGGACAGGACTTCGGTGATTAATCGATAGGTACCACCATAAACATCCTCTGAAATCACGACATGATCTCCTGAAGAGAGAAGCAGAAATGCCGTTGAAATCGCTGCTATCCCGGAAGAAAAAGCGAATCCATTTGTTCCACCTTCTAGTTCCGCAATAAGCTCTTCTAGCGCATTCCTTGTCGGATTAGAGCTGCGACTGTAATCATATTTTCCAAAATGATCGATATCAAATTGATGAAAAGTTGACGCATGTTGGATCGCTACACTGACTGCGCCAGTATTCGGATCAATCTTATGACGATTGTGTAAAAGCCTTGTTTCAAAGGAATGTTCTCTGTTCTCCATTACATAATCATCTCCTCTCTTATTTGGACAAAAGCTTGCTCAAGGTCTGAAAGCAAATCTTCTGCATCTTCAATTCCAACGGATAAACGCAATAAACGATTGCAAACACCTGCTTGAATTCTAATCTCTTCAGGGATATCAGCATGTGTTTGAGTGGCGGGATAGGTGATGAAGCTTTCTGTTCCTCCTAGGCTTTCGGCAAATGTTATAAGGGATAAACCTTGTAAAAAAGGATTAATCCATGACTCTTCTTTTAGGCGAAAAGAGATCATTCCAYCTCGTCCTGGATAAAAAACGTCGGTTACAG
>NZ_JBFUIO010000236.1:0-2058 GCF_056401835.1 Paenisporosarcina sp. P4_D4
CCTATGAAGACTGCTCTCAGTTCTTCATTAAAATATATACCTACCATAGAAGCCATATTTAACTAACGGATGCTTTAGTAAAAATCATCGGGCTGCTTAGGCAGCTTTTTTTCTTATTCAACTAACGGGGCAGGTTAGTTCAATAAGATGAAACCAATTTATTGTTCATTCGTAATTATATTAAGAACATCAGAAAAATAGCGATTCAATCATTTGAAAAACAATTATATAAGGATTTGCTTTTATTGTAATTTTTAAATATATCTAAAGTGGAGGTTTACAAATGAAACATTCTACGAAAGCAACAGAATGCCCTAAATGTGGTGGAAAAGAATTGGGGAAAGGTGAAAATGGTGGTAGTGGATATGCAGATATTCTTCCATCTAATAAGTTGAGCTTTGGATCAGAAGTTGAATACACTATTTGTACTGAATGTGGATTTATAATCGAAAGCTATGTAAAAAAGCCAGAGAAATTTAAGGGGACACTTTAGATGTTCTTCAAGTAACGGGTACTTTAGTTGAACAAGCTCGTTCGACGAAAAGGACATTCCTGGTATTACAAGGGATGCCCTTTTTACTAAACTATAGGGTATTTTGCTAGAATTCAAAGTCTAGAATCATTTTACTGGTTTGACCTGCAAACTTATAATTATAGGACCCTTGCAGGCTTTCTAAGTCACCGGTGGCTTTGATGATTGTTGCAGGAGAATCTAGATTTCCTTTATCAAATATTCCTTGCTCTATAGCTGTAAACGTCCCCCGTTTTCCCTTATAAGTTCCCTCGAAATGCAGAAATCCGGAAATTTTAGMAGTGGCCATGTGACCATCTTCTACATTTGATTCTAGATAATATAATAAATATTCAACAAAAGCTTTTCCTTTTAATTCACCATCAATATCATATTCGACATGGGCAATATTAATAGGGAAATCTTTTTTAKTGTCATCGACTGGCTTTTCATCCCATTTGCTTACTGTAAATGTTACCTCCATACGCGTAAACCTCCCTTCATTATTAGATAAGTAATCTAGCTCMAGTATACCACCTAAAAAGTACCATCAATAGTGGTATCTCATAGGAGTGTTTTTATTTATTGTTCATTACTAACTTTGTGARGTATTACACTTACAGTAACGGATGCTTTAGTTAAAGAACATGGGKTGCTTAAGCAACTCTTTTCTTATTGAACTAACGGGGCAGKTTAGTTYAATAAGAAAAATGTTAAATAGTGGGTTGAAAGGTGAGGATTATGTGTGAAGAATTTCCCAAATGAAATTGATTTACTTTCGTTGTTTGAGTGTGAACCTACATTGTTTGATACCACTTCGAAAGACTTTTTTTATAATGAAGCAACATATAAATTTTCTAATGGTGAGGAAGACTTCATTGTTACACTCTCTCCATCTTATAATGAAGTAAAAATACAAGTAACCCAACGAACTTCTAATAAATTGATATCACTCTTAGATTTAAAGCGAGTTGATAAATTTGAAATTACAACAGATAAAAAAGACCTTACAAGTGTACTTTTAAAGATTCAGAATGATGACTTTACACAAACAATTGAAATTGATTTTAAGCCAAAGTTCAAATTGATTTTTAAAGAACATTACACGGAGTAAAAGTATGGTCTTAAACAACTAACGGATGCTTTGGTTAAAGATCATCGGGCTGTTTAAACTGCCCTTTTTCTTATTGAACTAACGGGGCAGTTTAGTTTAAGAAGGAATCCATTCTAAAGTTTTTGTATTCAGGATTATTTTAGTGAAAATCGTTAATTGGTTATTTCCCCATTTATACACTCATACCTTTTAAATAAGGAGATGTGATGTGAAAAATAGAATGCTTAGTGCAGTCGTCTTTGGTTCTCTCTTATTAGTAATAGCATTTTTTATTTATACTCAGGCAGAAGGAACAGAAAAAGAAGATAATATTCCTATTTCGCAATTATCCCAAGAGGAACAAAAAGAATTAGAGGTCTTTCTCGAATCGCTGCAAAAAGAGGGAGGGTTCTTCACTCAAGTCGGAGAAGAATTGAGAAAAGCGGGATATAGC
>NZ_JBFUIO010000237.1:0-2023 GCF_056401835.1 Paenisporosarcina sp. P4_D4
CCTGAAATCAGTGCTGCACTCTCAATGGATTGCGCGGCAGGTTTAGTCGCATGTAGTCAAGCAATGGGTATGTGCATTAGAGAAGATATTGCTTTAATGTATGGCCAGTTCCATTTGGGCAAGGCACAACTAGGAGCAAAGCTATTAAGATTAAACAAAGATAAAGGTTGGCTTGTTCCTCCACCACTACACTTAAACTCTCCAGATAAAGAATAATATTCTTTGGGCAATCAAATTTTGATTGCCCTTTTATGATTGATTCACAATATGTGTCAAAAGCAACATTACACATTCATTCTCTTATTGAACTAAACTGCCCCGTTAGTTGAAGATGGACTCTGTTATTGGAAGTTCCCAATAATCTAATATGGTCCAAGAAATTTGAGGATCCCCATTGCAAGACTTCATTGAACCCACGTATGCCTGGTCAGTTTGTTTACCTTCATCAAAATAATGTTTAATTATTTCTTTTGTAGAGGCCGTAACATTTTGTTGAGAAATGTCTTTGTGGTCTATTGTTGATTTTTTATGAAGGAATAAAAAATTCTGTTCATCATTAAATAGGAATGCAACAGCCATTTGTTTAAGTTTAAAGAGTAACTCTCCCTTTGATTTGTTAATACATCTTAATTCTATTCAAATTATGGATGTTCCTTCTTCAACAATTGAAATCCCCTTCCTCTATTCGGAAAATCAGTTAATAGAATCTTATTCCCTGAAATCAATAATCCGCCATGAAAATAAAAGTTATCCGATATAGAAATTTGTATTGAAAGTAAAGGAAATTCATTTAGTTTTGTYGAAATATTATGATTTAGACAGTGGTCAACAAGGGCTGTGTGGTCCATGAGTGATAAGTTAACCTAACAGTTTGGGGTCTACTAGTGATTTGTGGTCTATAAATGGCCATAATATCAGATCATCTGATGATTCACGAGTGGTTGGTGCTTTATTAATGAAGCAAGAATAATGCATCATTTGTTGCGGAGTGGTCTATTAGTGATGAGATGACTTAGCTTTGGGGTCTACAAGTGGTTTGTGATCAATAAGTGGTCGTAAAATCAAATCCTCTAGTGAATCACGAGTGATTAGTGCTTTATTAAGGAAACAAGAATGATGCATCACTTGTTGGTTCGTACACCATAAGTGATAACTCATATTTGTTCATATTTAGATAACTATTTATCGTGGTGGTCCATCAGTGTTGTATTCTCTACAAGTGGACCATACAGGTAACCCATTGAGGATCTACCGGTGGCTCGTGAATGATTAGTGCTGCACAAGTGATTAATCATTAAAGGTTATGTGGTACATGAATGGTTAAGCAGGGTCTGTTCCTAGATAGAAGTGATATTCTAAAAGAAACATTAATGTAATTCTGTAATGTCCTACAAGTGGCTAGTGATTGAGTGGTGCAGCAAGAGTGATTCATCAGTAGTGCTATGTTGTACATGTCTGTTGTTCCATTTATGGGGCACAGATCATTTGTGGCCCACTAATACTTAAAAAGAAGGCGGTATGTACATGGAGTTGAAAGAGGCAGTTTGGCAAATCAGTGACTTCACAGAAGAAATCCAAAGAAGATACGAAGAAGTAACAGCTGTTAAAGAGTCCGTTCACTACAATACCGTCGATAAATGGTTTAAAGATCTCGAGAACAAAGGGATTCATTATATTCAAAGAGTAGCTGAGAAAAAGGTATACGATGATTTAGATGTAGCCATCGCCATATTCATCATGAAAAAAAGATCTCAAAAGTGGAGTTTAGATGCAATTTCCAATGTCCTTTCAGCTCAAATGGAAGTTCGACCGTTCCCTGACTTACAGAATGAGGAACCACAAGGGCTAAGTGAGGCACAAGTGATGGTGGAAATGGGCCGTAGATTCGATAAAATGCAGAAAGAGTTTGAAGAAAGATTATTTTACGAAATGGATATGAAGAAGAAAGAACTTGAACAACAATTCCTGAACAGGCTACCAACCCCAAAAACCGATCAGGAGATAAGAGCTGAAAAAACTGACC
>NZ_JBFUIO010000238.1:0-2012 GCF_056401835.1 Paenisporosarcina sp. P4_D4
GTGTTAGTGCCAGTTTTATTAAMAAATTCMAAATCAGCAAAAATTGCAATACTCGAAACATCGACATATACAATTTCTTGTGCTTCGGTTGCTTTGTTAAGATTAAGTGTTGTAATGACAGTACCGTTAATTTTTAAATCAACCGTACCTCCACTTGCATTTTTAATAACTCCAATTCCAAGCTTTTTAAAAAACTTGTTGGTTTTTTGAAAGAAACCTTTATGTCCTTGATTAGCGGTGCTTGATGTAATTTTGAAAAATCCTAAAGTGTCGGTAGTATTTACTTTCGTCCATAGAGCGTTCGCACTTGGAAAGTAAATTAAATCAGTAAAAGTTCCTACAGAACCACTAATAGGTGACATTAAATTCATGAATCCATGATTTTTTGTATTAAAATCTATTTGTAAAGCTTTTCTGAGAATAGCTGTCCATGAATCATCAAACATATTTGGAGCGTTTGCACCATGAGATATGCTGTCACCTATAATATTACAAGCTATAAATCCTTTTTGGTTAGGAGTGCTTTTTAGAAGTTTGGTTTTATAGTTTATAGAACTAGTAGCTTCTGCCGCAGTCTCCGCCAACTGTTCGGTAGCAGATGTCTTAAAATCATCAAATTCCTTCTGAGATGGTGCCATATTTTGCCATTGTCCATTACCGTCTTTGTATTTTAATTTTGCCATTAACCTATTCCTCCAATTTGAGAATTAAAAAAAAGACAACCAAATGGATGTCTGAATTTGTTTTATATTAATTTAATAGTTTATTTTTATTGACTATCTAAAATATTTCTCGTTTATTGAGCAGTTGTATCAACCCAAAGTGTTTTAGTTGGATCAGTAGGGGGAGTGGTCTGAACTGCTATAGTTTTATCGTCTAGTTTAATATCGCTTTTACCTTTATTCTTATTTTTGAAAAATGACATCATTGTTCACCTTGCCTTTCATTAAAATGCTCCAATCCATGTATAGTTAATACCGCTCTCCACAATCACAAAGCTAGTAATAGATGCATCTTCGTAATCCATTTCAAAGCCTAGACCTGCCTTCAGAAAAATTGTAGTTGTGCCATTTAAAATGATTGTGCAATTTTGTTCATTGTCAAAACTTAATTTTCTGACTCTGTAGCCACCAGTCCAGTTAGAGGGAGAAGCAGGAATAATTTCTCTACCAGCGACAGATGATTGAATATTTGAACTTCCTAAATAGCCATTTCCCATTGATTATTCATCTCCTTTATTAAACTTTATTATTGAATACTTGTGTCCAACCAAAATATTTCTGTTCCTGTTGGGGTAGTACCACTAACTTTAATCAGATTAGTAGCTAATGAACTTTGAATATCTGTCAGCATGTTAGAATTCATTTCCTCAACGTATTTCCAACTAGTTCCTTCCCAACGATATATTTTCCCATTGTCAGTAGTCTGGACTTTTGAGCCAAATACAGGATTAGGATACGCTGTAGAAATAGCTGTGAAATTAGCAACAGGAGATAAAAGTACGTTTTTATTGGATTCAGCAATCTCTAGTGCATAATCTCCTTGAGTAGTTGCGTAAACAGCTACAGCTTTTGTATTTAATATTGCTTGATTTGTCTCATCAATTTTAGCTGCCATATCAGCTTTCAATGTTACCAATTCAGCTTGATAAGTTTGGAGCAATCCGTACTCAGGATTAGCAGGATCAATTACGCCATCTCGGTTGTCTTTCAGAATATGAACCTTGAATGGTTGAATTGATACTTTATTATCTTCAGCATCAAAAATTGAGAATGATGTATCAATGAATCCAGCTTTACTCATTTCACTACCTTGATAATCGTAGCGAACAATTTTTTGTCCTTTTTCATTTAATATTATTTCACCAGCACCAACTACAATTGTTCCATCAACTCTTTTATGAGCTACTTCTACAATTGTGTATCCTGTTAAATCAAATAACTTCCCATTATCGAATAATTGAAAATCAATTCTTGCATCATCATATTGTATAAAAGTTGGAACGATTGCTG
>NZ_JBFUIO010000239.1:0-1992 GCF_056401835.1 Paenisporosarcina sp. P4_D4
GTCAGGACATAGTCAGCAGAGGATCTGTCAACTGCACCTTTTTGAAAGAAAAAATAAGTGCCTATGGATCCGATGAAAAGGAGGCTGGATATCGAGAAAACAATCCATTTATGATTTAAGGACCATGTAACTACTTTTGGAAAACGAACAGCTGGTTTATGTTCAGGAAGCTTTGTATTCTTTAATAATCCCGCACTCATTAACGGAACAACAGTCAACGCGACAATCAAGGATGCTAGCAAGGAATAAGTAACGGTTAAAGCGAATGGTAAAAGAAATTCTTGAAGTCCACCATTCAGTAAACTCATCGGTAAGAAAACGGCTACTGTTGTTAATGTAGAGGCAGTAATAGCAACCCCCACTTGCTTCGTTGCGTCAATTACCATTTGAACTGAGAATTTCTCTGTTTGCATTTTTCGGAAAATATTTTCGATAACGACAATACTGTCATCTACTAGGCGTCCAACTGCAACAGCGACACCACCGAGTGTTAAGATATTCAATGTCACACCAGACCAAGACAGAAGGAATAGTGTGAAACACAGGGATAGAGGAATCGATATTATGGTAATAAAAGTAGAACGGATATTTCTCAGGAAAACCATAATGACGATTGTTGCAAATAGTGCACCAAGAAGAACTTCTTTTATCATAGTGTGAACGGAATTTTGAACCATATCAGCAGAGGATATGTAAATAACAGATTCCTGCTGATCATACTTTTCGTTGATTTCCTTTGTTACTTTTTCTACTTCTTTACTAATAGTCACCGCATTGGATTGACTGTCCTTTGTGATGCTAATATCTAGGCTTTCTTTTCCATTAAATCGGCTAATGAAATTTGCATCTTTTGTTTCTTCAATTGTTGCAATATCTCCAAGCGTCACACTGGGTGAAACAGTTAAGCCTTTTAGTTTTTCAATGCTTGTTAAATCACCGATTACTTTAATATTGCTTGTTTTTCCGTCAATAATCTTTTCACCGACAGCTACAGCAGTATTTTGACCATTAAGAATGCCTATAACTGTTTGAAGAGAAATTTGATTTTCAGCCAATTTTTCATCATCAATATTCACGGAAATGACGGAATCTGTAATCCCATATAGATCTACACTGGAAACACCTTTTATTTCTTGATAAAGAGATTGAAGCTCTTCACGTGCAAAATCTATATTTTCTGTAGTCACACCTTCTTCAAAGGTGACAGCAATGTTTGCAATTGGAATCATAGATGTATTAAGCTGTGATATTGTTGGCTTGGATATATAGTGCGGCAAAGCTACATTACTTAACGCATCTTGCACATCCTGTTTGGCTTGTTTCATATCATATCCTGCTTCGAAAAACAGGTCTACTTTTGAAAATCCATCTCCTGTTGTAGAATAGACGGATGTTTTTCCATTCAATCCTGCAACAGCTCTTTCAATCGGATAGGTTACTTCTGATTCCATCGTATTGGAGTCAGTTCCCTGTCCAACGGAAATAATGGTGACTTGCGGATTATCCGCAGATGGTAAAAATTCCATAGGCAATCTAAAATAGCTGACAATACCTATCACCAATATTAAAATGGTTAATACAGCGACAGCAGCCCTGTTACGAAAAGCCCACTTGGTAAATATCGACATAACAAGTTCCCTCCATAAAATTACAAATTTGATATCAAAAGAAATATACTATAAATGCAAAACGAAAAATCAGACTTTTATTAAACTTTACAAAAACTTAATTCAAACTATGTGCTCCCTTCTTACCATCGTTTCAGTTGCATCTTCATTGTAAAAAAAAGGAGTATCTTCCACATTGATCCTTAGGATTATATTTTTCTAAGACCTAAGACTTAGAAGATAATGGAAAAGTAAACGGAGTGATGTTTTGAACATGAGAAAACATCCTAATAACCTCTCAAACTATGCAACGTATTGTTCGAAAAGAACAAAGGTATTTTCAGACGATTACGTTGTTATAAGGGGTTAGGGGTCACGCCGTTTC
>NZ_JBFUIO010000240.1:0-1990 GCF_056401835.1 Paenisporosarcina sp. P4_D4
CCTAATATTCTCGAATCGTCTATATATCTTATTTACTACTCGGTAAACGATTATGATGATAGGTAACTTTATACATATTGCTATTAAATCAACAGAAGTAAATGGTTTACTTATGTATTTATCAAAGGGAATGTTGAATACAAAAAGTGCTGAAAATAAGATGAATTGATAAATACAAAATTTTACATAATTCAAAGGTGATTACCTCTATTCAATGGCTATTAATATCCTTTAAAGGATACTTTTATATTTAGTATATTTCATCAGGGAATTTTCCCCTCCCCCCCCTATTCGTTACTTTGTCATACTGAAAGAAACGTCTTGGTACTTCCTTATTTGGCTTTCCAGACCGACGATATCCCATCACCATAAAAAATGTTGTTCCGCTAACTTTTTACAAATGTAATTCGTAAAATATCCTGCATCCAATGCTACTGCTTCTACCTGAAACCCAAATTTCTGTACTTGTGCTTTAAGGAGTGCCAATTACGGCTCGGATCTGCCACATTTCCGGCAGTGATATAGGTAATCTGTGATGATATTGAATTTCGCATCCACCTTATGGTGAATGGTGGTCCAGATAATGGAATCCTTTCGGTTTTTCATCCAGCAAAATAATTTGATAAGCATAGCATAGCTAAAAAACGGAAAGAATAATAGCAACTAGAAGGTCGAGGCGAGGAGTATTTTAAGATGAGTTTCTTTAAAAAAACTTCATTACACAATTATCATATCAATGAAAGCGATCAACAACTTACTAATGATATTAAAAAAAATATACATACAATCCGAGAATATCTTTGTCAAACAGAAGACTTGATGGTTAAAAAAATGATGTTTAATAACAAGGGTTGCACTATTCTTTTTCTAGATTCGATGGTGAAAAAAGATATTCTTCAATCTTCTGTTATAGGTCCTATTTTGGAAATGAAATCAGGAGAAATTCAAAATGTAGTGAAGGCTACTGAATTGAAATGTTCTTCAAAAATTTCAGAAGTAGGGGCAAGTTTATTAGAAGGTTTCTGTACTATTTTATTAGAAAATGATGCGATTGCAAAGTCAGTAGCTCTAGGAGAAATTGCAGAGCGTTCTATAGAAGAACCAGTTAATGAACGGAGTATTATAAGTTCTCATGATGGGTTTGTCGAAAATTTAGGTACTAATATTCTACTTTTGAGAAGGAGAATAAAAAGCCCTCAATTAAAAGTAAAATTTTTCACTTTAGGAAAAATTACAAATACGAAAGTAAGTATGGTATTTATAGAAAATCTTGCAAATAAAAAAATTCTAGAAGAAGTTGAACGAAGAATTACTTCTATTGAAGTCGATCAACTACTTTCAATTGGCGAAGTAGAGGATTACATTGAAGACAATCCTTATACTCCTTTTCCTCAAATGTTGTCTACTGAAAGGCCTGATAGAGCTGCGTCGTACTTAACCGAAGGGAAAATCATATTACTTGTTGATGGTAGTCCTAGAATTTTAATTATGCCAATTACTTTTTTTGCGTTTTACCAATCGCCTGACGATTATAATAGTCGTTGGCTAGTAGGTTCTTTTTTCCGATTTATTCGCTTCTTTAGTTTTATCATTGCTATCAGTTTGCCGGCAATTTACATTGCCACCGTTTCTTTTCATTCTGAAGTACTTCCAATTGGAATTTTATATTCCATCAGGGTTTCATTAGAATACGTCCCCTTTCCTCCTTTAATAGAAGCTTTTACGATGCAAATCATTCTTGAGTTACTAAAAGAAGCTTCCATTCGTTTACCTACTCCGATTGCTCACACAATTGGTATTGTGGGGGGGCTTGTAATTGGTACAGCAGTAGTGGAAGCGAATTTAGTTTCTAATACGATGATTGTTGTAATTGGACTCACTGCCATAGCTTCATTCATATCACCAGTAAATGAAATGGGAACCAGTGCTAGGTTATTGGGGTTTCCTGTCATGATAGCCGCATCATTGTTCGGTTTTTTTGGAATTGTAC
>NZ_JBFUIO010000241.1:0-1967 GCF_056401835.1 Paenisporosarcina sp. P4_D4
CACTTGCATCAGCCATCTTGAAAGAAGCTGAAAAACAAAAAATCGAATTGGTACCGGTTGTGGATTTCCAATCGATCACAGGAAAAGGTGCCAAAGCAACGATTGATGACCAGGTTATCTATATTGGAAGTCCAAATTTATTTAGAGAAACTCACTCTATATTAAGCACAATTGAAGCCCAAGTTAAAGCTCTTCAAATGGACGGGAAGACGGTCATGTTACTGGGCACTGAATATGAAATCAAAGGACTCATTGCAGTAGCTGATCAAGTGAGAGAAAACAGCCTAAATGTCATCAAAAAACTTCACAAATTGGGTATTCAAAAGACCATTATGTTAACGGGCGATAATCAGGCAACAGGCAGTGCTATCGGTAAGCAACTGGAATTAACTGATGTCAGAGCTGAATTGATGCCACAAGACAAATTAAGTGTGATTAAATCACTCAGAGAAGAGCATGGTAAAGTTGCTATGGTTGGAGATGGAGTAAATGACGCTCCTGCTTTAGCAAGTGCAACTGTTGGAATCGCAATGGGAGGTGCTGGAACCGATACGGCGCTCGAAACAGCTGATATCGCTTTAATGGCCGATGATTTAGAGAAACTCCCATATACCATTGCATTAAGCAGAAAAACGTTGAACATCATCTACCAAAATGTTGCATTTGCCTTTGGGTTAAAAGTATTGGCCCTCGTGTTAATTATTCCGGGTTGGTTAACGTTATGGATGGCAATTTTTGCAGATATGGGTGCAACGTTAATTGTAGTACTCAATTCATTAAGATTGATCCGAACAAAATATTAAAATATTTGAGAAGATAAAAAGAGCCATTACCAATACCTTTTACTCAGGGGGTTATTGATAATGGCTCTATTACATTATGATGAATAAATATTTTTCCATTAATTTAGAGTGGCTCACTTCACATATAAACTATAAACTGTGTCACTTTTTTTCACGGTTAAATTGGTGAAAAGTAATAAGATTACATGTAAAGTAAGATCGACTTAACCAAAAGCGATAAATTCACAGCCAACAGAATTCTTTCTGAGGGCTTTTCTTGTTTACTGGGTGAAATATGAAATGGTAATTAGACTTTTAGTGAAAAGTGTGTTCTTACGTAACTAATTTATCTAACATTTTTTGTTGTCGTTTAATCACAAATTTAGACAATGTGATACTGCTTTCATATAACAGGAGTAAAGGAATAATCACAAGAATATCTGACAAGAAATCTGGTGGTGTAATCAATACGGAAGTAACAATCAACACAAAATAAGCATACTTTCTTATTTTTTGTAAAACATACGGATTAATTATTCCTAAACTTGTTAAAAACATTATCACGACTGGCAGTTCAAATAGAAACCCAAAAGGTAAAGTCATATTCAACAAAAACCGGAAATATTTTTCTGTTGTGAAAAAAGTAGTAAACATGTCATTGGACAATGACATTAAAAAACTCATCACTAGAGGAAATAAAATAAAGTACCCAAAACTGATTCCTATTATAAATAGAATAAATAGTGCCGGTACATACGCAAGCGACACTTTACGCTCCTTCTCTGTCAAACCTGGACTAATATATCGCCAAACTTGATGTGCAGCAACAGGCATAGTAGCAGCTAACGCGACAACACTTGAAATCATTAAATAAACCATCAATATATCGCTTGGACCCAATAAAGCTAGCTTAAATGGCAAGTCTTTGACCAGCAAGTGATAAATATCCTGAACGTAAATGAAGGCCAGCACAAAAAACAGTAGAAAAATTCCTAGAGTAATCATAATTGCCTTGCGTAATTCTTCTAAATGTTGAACAACATTCATGCTTTGACCTTTCATCTACAATCCTCCTTAAACGTACTTCATTATCTAATATTTACTCTTTATTTACTTGTTCTTTGGGAGTCGCGCTTTTTTCTTCTGATAAAAGATCCTTAGTTGAATTCTTGAACTCTCTTAATG
>NZ_JBFUIO010000242.1:0-1960 GCF_056401835.1 Paenisporosarcina sp. P4_D4
TCTTCATTACTCGCTGCCTTAAGTAATTCATTCACACGTATGTCTCCTCGCTTACACAACAAGGAAAATTGTTGCAGCTCGAATTCTTCTCCTTCGTCCGACTCGAACGGATAAGGGTACGTTTTCACCTGAATTCGATTCAATTTATTTTTACACTTGAGAAACGGCTGATATACCTTCAGTTTTCTAGTATGTTTCTCTTTTGTTTTGTGCTTATAAACATTCGTCACGAAGAACAAGTCGTCATTTTGCTCAAACAACTCATTGAAAATTGTTGAGGCTTGCTTATATACAAGTCGAAAATAATCAAGATTGAGATCATCATTGTCTTTGAATTGATAGAGTTCCCCACCAAGTGAAAAGTGGATGCCAATGTCCCATTGATAATAAATGCTTGGGATTAATTCGACAGTTGGAAACCTCCCCTTAAGATAGTCCATTATGTTCATTTACTCATTCTCGCTTTCATTTAGATCGAATCCAAGGTATCCGAAAAAGGTTTGGATTTGTCTACATAAATAATCAATTTGATAATAATTATAACTTTGCATCTTCAACAAACCTGCCCCGTTAGTTGAACAAGATTAATTTTCATGGGAGTTATTCAATAAGAAAAAAGAGCTATCAAAGCAAGCCCAAGGAACGTCAAATAAAGCTCCCAGTTACTTGAAGAAGCCCTATTCCTTATACCAATTTTCATCAAATTTCAGGTCAGCAATTACTAAAAAGAGTCCTGATTCTTTTATGAATCGGACTCTTTATTTTTGTATATATCTAAGCATTTCCGCCGTAAAAAATGATTGCGGTTTATAATTCCTTTTCGGTTGTAGTCACAGCACAGTAATTTCTTCAACAAAAGTCCCCCCCAAGTGTTTTTAAAAAAATTATCACTCTTTCCTGTAAGTGAAGGCGAAAAGAACAAATACTCATCCGAAAATGAAAGCATCTGAACGTCTCTGCGGCTAGCACAGGAACAACGGCTGCGAGACAAGCGCTAGTACCCACATTCATGAGTCTGTGGGGTACCTTTGTTTACATGGCTTTCCTGTCCTCGATTTCCCAATGTTTCAAAGAAGGGAACGGATCATATGCCCATTCAATCCGGCCATTGAATTTATACATTCCATAGTGAAGATGAGGTGGGAACTTGCCTGAAGTCCCTTTCTTCCCGTACCCGGAACTTCCAACATAGCCGATGATCATCCCAGGCTCMACAATATCGCCTTCCTTGACGCCTTTATTGAAATGCGACAAATGGGCGAAGTAATGGTACGTATTATCGATATCGCGGATTCCGACACGCCAACCGCCGAAGTCATTCCAGCCCATTACCTCAATCACGCCATATGTTGTAGATCGGACCGGGACACCATAGGAAGCATACAAATCCGTACCTTCATGCATTCGGCGTCCGCCCCAGCCACGGCTGGAACCCCATGTACTACGGTAGCTGTAATCGTTTCCGACAGGAAGGGGAAAGGCATGTTGATCCAGGTCTAGCGTTTCAAAATGTTGGTAGATCTGTGCAATTATCATAATCTGCCTAACAGCTTCATCGCGAACGTAATAATCTTTAAGTGCCTTCTTGAAATCATTTTCGGAATGTCCGTATTTAATCAAGTAATTGGACAGCGTGAGCATCAAGTCGTCATTATTCTCTAGGTCTGCCTTGCCGTCCCCACTTCCGTCCATTCCATTCCCACCGAAAAATGAGATGGCAGAGGAAAGCCTATCGTTCTTGACCGGGTTCAAGTCACCCACCCAAAATGCATCTGAAAACTGAAGGGCAATTGGACCTTCCCTTTTTGTTAAATCGTTACGGACCTGCTGGATATTACGCTCATACTTGTCCACTGCCGCCAGAAAGTACCACGGCACAGAAGGATTTGAATAATGTTGGTAATAGCCCATACGCTGGATCAAAAGCTGTTCTTTGGATTGTTCGCTTTCAGCTGTAGCA
>NZ_JBFUIO010000243.1:0-1952 GCF_056401835.1 Paenisporosarcina sp. P4_D4
TCCTAATGTATTGCAGTAGTAATATAATCTTGCATCGTTTGGTTCTTCATTTTTCGAACCTTTACCTGGATATTCATTCCTTTGATTGCCTTCGATAAAAACTAAATTTTCAGGTTGTCCTAAACCCTGTTTCAAGGGGAACAACTGAGCCTCCCAATAATGTCCTGTTGAAACATATTCAACCTTCCAATCTTTATTTTCAGAATAACCGACTAATATGGGAGGAGATGTGAAATATTTAACCGCATTACTAATCGGAATCAATGCCAAAACAATTAATATTACACCTGAGATTTTGCGTGATTTACTAGTCAAACATTCCCCCCCCTATTCTGAAAATGAGACAGCTGGTTATTCTACTAAGGCACCCGTTAGTTTAATAAGAACAGAAACGCTTACATAACAATCGCGCCCGCTTGCGGAACAACTTTATAGACGTGATTACATATTCACTGGCGGTATGTCAAAATCCATCAATTATCGGCCCGATAACTATTAATTACCCTTAATTTATTTGATTTGCTCCGCCAACTCTAAAATAATTCCCTCTGGCCCACTGCAGTAGCATAACTTATAACTTTCTTCATAGTGTAGTATCGCACTAAAGATTTCCGTACCTTTCTTTTTCAACTTGGCAACAACAGCTTCAATATCTTCAACAGCAAATGCAATATGCCGGATACCCAGGGTATTTGCAAAAGGTTGCTGAATTTCTCTTTCATCTGACGGACTATAAAATTTGATTAGCTCTATCCATACCTGACCGTCTGGCGTCCCCAATCCTACACATGCTACTTTTACGTCATTAAGCCCAAATACCTGATTCATGAACTCACCTTCCATTTCCCATTCCCCTTGCACCTCAAGGCCAAAATCGAGAAAAAACTCTTTAGCGGCAGAGAGATCATTTACGTTTACACCTACATGATCTATTCTGAGGATTTTCATAGCTCATACCTCCTATGTTCCTGTTATTTTGCAATATCCTGTATTCTTGATAAGTTTGTTTGTAATTCTAATTCGCTAAAAAACAGAAAATATCCTTGTTCAACAAACTGGCCCGATTGTTGAACACAAGTTAAACAACACTGTTCAACTAACCTGCCCCGTTAGTTCAATAAGAAAAAGGGCTGTTTAAACAGCCCGATGATCTTTAACTAAAGCACCCGTTAGTTTAAGTACATTTTTTTTAAGATTTCAGAAGTTACTAAACTACATAAGGAACTGTGTAAACCAAGCAATATACTTTGCACCTGGAATGAATAAGACCTGTGCTAAAAGTGTTCCTAGCAATCTTGATGTAACCATCATAATAGAGACACTTTTTAATGTGACATAGTCCCCTTTTTTGTTGATTACATCATCAGCTAGGATTGCAATTTTGGGGTCAATAAATACAATTAGTAAGATTGTGGCTATACCATTTATTAAACCCGATGCCATAACAGCAGTTGTTGCTCGGTCAGGTGCAAGCAAAGCTGCATATAGTGCAGATAAAACTCCAATTGTATAAATTGCTGTAATCTATATATTAATGCAAAATAATTTAATAGGTATATCTCGCCAACTCATATCTTTCAAATAAGTATACCTAGGGAGATGAAAATGCTTTTTTGCACGTCTTAAATATGAAAATGTAAATCCTTTTTTCAATAACGCTGGAACTGAACCTCTTTCTTCTGCTAAATGGATGATTGCCCTCGAAAAAACAGCAATAAATGTCGGTAACAAAAGTAAACCTATTATTGTACCTAAAGTTGCTGAACCAATTAGAATTCGATACTGACTCTCGACAAATTCTAATGCATTCTCTTTTGGTGCATTATCAATCAAACTTCCCGTAAAAGGTTGTTGCATCATATTCGCTAGCCTTGAAACCATTACCATCACATTAAATAGGGAAAGTGCCGATGCTAATAGTTTCACTCTTGCCCCTGATAAACGTACTGAAT
>NZ_JBFUIO010000244.1:0-1950 GCF_056401835.1 Paenisporosarcina sp. P4_D4
GTTCAAGACATAAAAAAAGAGCAACGGTTTTGAATGCTCTTTTCGTCATCCTATTCTATTCGTAATAACTCTTTTCCATCTGTAAGCCAGGCCTTTAYCTTTTGGTGGTCGGACTGTAACTGTTCATAATCTAGTTTCAGTTTTTCATATGCTTTTGCCAACTCATCATATGATGTAATGGCTTGTTGTATATGACTGTGAACTTCATTGGGTTTAATTCGGTTCAGTTTTTGTATATTGTATTGTTTTCGCAATGTTTTATTCCACCGGAACCCACATGCCTGCCTTGTGCGGCCAAGGATTGTTGCGGCTTCTACAAAAGCTTGTAGTTGTGTTTTCCCTTCACGCACAAAGGTTAAGACTCTGTCTGCCAGTACTTTATCATCTTCTACCGTCCAACTATCTTTTCTCTTCTTCTCGTCCAAACAATCACCCCCATTTTTTAATACTATATGCGAGAGTAGAGAGAATTTTACCATATTCATTTAACTCAACTTAATTCCCCCAACGCCTTCACTAAAATGAGAAGACCCCAATGATTTTGTAGTCTTTATAAAAAAGATTGGTTATTTTAGTGGTTCTCCTTCAACTAAAACAATTCACGCGTAGAACAAAGACATTTATCAAATATACGATGAAATTCTTCTAAACTTTTTCTCTAGGTTACTCTGTTTATTAGCAAAAAGGATTCTATTATCAATGTATATTTGTTATATTTAGAATAAATAGAAATAACATTTTTTTCTACAAAGGGATTTTATTTGAAATTACAAGGAATTATCTTGTTACAAATTTCCCAGCAAACAGACCAAATTAATAAGGAGGCTTCATTTGAATAACACAATTGAATGTCGATCAATGACAAAAGTTTTTAAAGGCGATGGCATAGAAACCTATGCATTAAAAGAATTAAATTTAACACTCAAGGAAAGCGACTTTATTTCAATTATTGGGCCATCAGGTTCGGGGAAGTCGACTTTATTAAGCATTATTGGAACACTTGATATACCTTCTGGTGGAGAAATTCTTTATGGAGAACAGCCTGTTCACAAAATGAACAATAAAGAATTGGCAGATTTTCGCTTTGAAAACATTGGTTTCATATTTCAACAGTTTCATTTGATTCCAACCATGACGGCATTAGAGAATGTATTGTCGCCTCTTTTTGGTAGAAAGGTTAGTTACAATAAAAAAGAGCGAGCGACACAAGTTTTGGAACAAGTTGGACTTACAGACAAAATGAACTCTCTCCCTTCACAACTATCAGGTGGACAGCAACAAAGAGTTGCCATAGCTAGGGCGTTAGTTCATAAACCTAAATGGCTATTGGCAGATGAACCGACAGGGAATCTAGATACAGATACCGGGGAAACGGTTTACCAACTATTGGTGTCCTTAAATCAAAGTAAACAATGTGGGTTGATTTTGGTTACACATGATTCTACTCTAGCTGATCGAGCAAATACGAAAGTGGAGATGCGAGACGGAGAAATTATATCCGTTAGTCAGAGGCAACCTGTATGATACCTTTTATGATGAAGCAGCTGGTTCGCAATAAAGATCGACTTATTCTTTCTGTGATTGGCGTGATGTTAATTAGCAGTGTGCTCATTTATCTGTTCAGTTTAACGGAAACAACAAGAGGAACGGTTAATAATCAACTGCAAAAGAAGTGGGAAAGCGCCTATGATCTTGTTATCACCCCATCAGGTTCCATTTTCAATGAAGATAACCTGATGGAACCTAACCACTTAAATGGAATTAATGGAGGCATCAGCTACGATCAATACGAAAAAATCAAGTCGATGAACGATGTAGCGGTTGCAGCACCTGTTTCAGTTTTGGGCTATACCACATTAGGAATAACTATGAAAGAAAAATTTAAAACAAGCGACAAGGGTATCTATAAGTATAGAATCACAGAGACATATAATGATGGTTTATCCAAAA
>NZ_JBFUIO010000245.1:0-1919 GCF_056401835.1 Paenisporosarcina sp. P4_D4
GCTTTAGATAGTGGAAACAAAGAACTGTTTATGAAATTGACTACTAAGAAAATAAATAATTGAAAAAATAATCGGAGAACTGATCAGTATTAATGTGTAGCTACACCTCCTGACGGGGAGGAAATTGAAGAATGTGCAAAAGAGTGTTTGATGAAAAGATTGAGCTAAAAGACAATGCAATGCTAAAGGCAAGACCTGGGCTTTTTTATGAATGGGATTTTAGTAAGAATGATGAATTGGGGCTTGATGTTTATAAGGCGACTAAGGGAACGCATAAAATTGTATGGTGGCTGTGTCCAAAGTGTGAAAGTCCTTATGATATGGAAGTAAGTAGTAGAACAAGGGGGAGCAATTGCCCATATTGTAAAGGACTAAGAGTTAATAACACTAATTCATTAGCAGCTTTAAGACCTGAAATATCAATACAATGGCATCCAACTAAAAATGGGTACTTAACACCAAAAGATGTTCCATGTGGGACAAATAAAGAAGTCTGGTGGAAGTGTCCTAAACATAAAGAACACTCATACAAAGATAAAATTGCAAATAGGACGAGACTTCATACTAATTGCCCCTATTGTTCCAATAATAGGATATTAATAGGGTTTAATGACATGTGGACGACTAACCCAATCTTGGCATCTATGTTGTTAAATATTGAAGACGGATATAAGTATACTCAAGGTTCTAAAGTACGAGTCGATTGGCGTTGCTCTGGATGCAATATAAGTATAAAGAATAAAAAAATACATGTAATTAAAAAGCACGGTATCCGATGCTTTCAATGTTCTGATGGAAAATCCTATGGAGAAAAATTTATATACAATATTTTAAGAGAAACCAATACGGAATTTAAATGGGAAAAATCATTTGAATGGTCTAATGGCAAAAGATACGATTTTTATTTACMTGAATTAAACGCACTTATCGAAGTGCATGGTGAACAGCATTATAAAAAAGGATTTGAAACAATGGGAGGAAGAAGTCTTCAAGAAGAGAAAGCGAATGACATACTAAAAAGAGAACAAGCAATTAAAAGCGGATATATTTATTTTGAAATCAATGCTATGGATGAAAACAACATTAAAAATGAAGTAATATCAAGCCAACTACATCGCATTATTAACATGACAAATATTAATTGGGGTAAAGTTCACAAATTGTCATCAAGGTCATTAACTATTGAGACATTGAATTTATGGAATTGTGGGAACAGCGTTTCTGATATTATAGAAAAACTTCAATTGTCACGAACAACCATAATCAAATATTTAAAAAAATCGACACATGCTGGGATTTGTAACTATGATCCAAAACTAGAATTAATAAAAACTGTGACGGAAAATGGGAAAAGAAATAATAAACCTCTAGCTCAGTTAAGCATGAGTGGAAAATTAATAAAAGTGTGGGCTAGTGCAAAAGAAGCGAATTTAGTTTTGAACATCGGAAAACCCTGTATATCAGCAGTCTGCAAAGGAAATCAAAAATCAGCAGGTGGCTTCAAATGGATGTACAAAGAGGACTATGACAAACTCATAGCAGAACAGGATTAGTCTGTTTCAATTGCTATTTAATTAATAAATTATAATCAAAAAGGGGTTTAAACCATGAGTATTAAGCTAATTTGTGCCGTAGATTCAAATTGGGCGATAGGCAATAAAAACCAACTTTTATTCGCTATTCCACAAGATTTAATACGATTTAAGCAACTAACTGAAAACCAATTCTGCATCTTCGGGCGAAACACATTTGAAAGTATTCTGAATTACAATAATGGAAAACCACTATCCGATCGAACGAACGTGGTCTTGACTCGTAATCGTAAATATGATTCTCCTATCGGTGTTTATAAATCGGATTCTGTTGAGCATATTCTTAATCATTACAATAGCGGAAAACAACACAAGGATATCATGGTG
>NZ_JBFUIO010000246.1:0-1915 GCF_056401835.1 Paenisporosarcina sp. P4_D4
GGTAAAGTGTATGTAAACGTAAAACCTAAATAAATCATAGATTGAATGAAACAGAAGAGTAGATTCGTCAAAGAATCCGATATCTAGCTTTTAATTCACGAGCATTTAAGTCCCTTATCCAAATAATTTTTGAAAGAGAGACGTTCTATACTACTAGACGTCTTTTTTTTCACTTCACATAAAAGTCTTGTTCAACTAACGGGTGCTTTACCTCAAGAAGGGGTAAAGCCTTTTTTCTTATTGAACTAAAGGGGCAGGTTGAAGGCATGAGCGTGGCCTTTACAGATCCCAATTTGTTCAATCTAAAAGTTTACTTATATACGGATGGAGAAACCGAGTTGATGAGAAGGAGTAAAAGAGAGGTTTTTGAAAGAGGAACAGATATAAATTATTTAAGAAAATCTCATGAGGAACGTAGAATTCAATACGATTTATTTATGCATCCTTATCATCGGAAAAAATATGGTTAAAAGTTCATGGAATCCCAGAAAAAAATAACAGAACGCTCAATCTATAAAAAGATTGAGCGTTCTATTTTGATCCTAAAAGGAATATTTAAACTTCTTCTTCTTATTTTAGATTTAAGAAATTACTAATTGCCTCTACATATTCATTTTTTGGATATTTCTTATATAAATCGCTTGATAATCGAATTGGGTCACCAAAAAAGTATCGCTCATATTGGGTTTGTCTAGTTCCGAATGAACTCATTGTTAGATCCCAAGCTAAACGAAATATTTTTACACGTTCCTCTGCGGTCTTATTTGCTCCTTGAAGATAAATATCTAAGTCATTTCTAATAATAGAATGAAATGCTTTTTCAGTTGGCAATGTAATCATTCCACTAGCTCCGATTAACTGGATAATTTCAGTGAAACGAGGATAAATTTTAGGGAAAATGTTACCGGCAACTTGAAGCGGGAAAATATCTGGACGCATATATCCCCATTCATCTAATTTTGCGTTATTCTCCGATTTTTCTAACAAGGCTTTCATCGTTTCTAGACCAATGATGATTTCTGACATCTTTTCTTGAATATGTTGATACCCGTTAATATTAATCGTTTCGATAAGAAGCTCAGCAATGCCTAAGACGAACTCTATTTTTACAATTTGTCTATTCAAAACTTGGTGCTTAGTAAAGGGATTGAAAGAGCTTTGAATTGGGAATTCTTCGGCTACTTCCGCATTGTTGTAATAAAATACCCTATTCCAAGGTACTAATACATTGTCAAAGACAACGATAGAATCCATTTCTTCGAATCGCGAGCTTAATGGATAATTAAAAGAAGATTGTCCTCCGATGAATGAATCCCTACAAATAAACTTTATTCCTTTCGTGTTAGAAGGGATCGAAAAAGCAAAAGCTTCATCTTCATTAAATAGAAATTTACCAACACTAAATACTAATAACTCATCTGTTAAACCACCTTGCGTAGCAAGAAGACGGGCTCCTTTAATGATGATTCCTTCTTCATTTGTATCAATAACTTTTGCGGCGATTGGTGGCTCATCGGTATCTTCAAAGTAGATTTCAGAACGATTCACTTGTGGTGAAACAAAGGTATGTGTAAACGATAGGTCATTTTCCCTAGCCAATTCATAAAACGCTTGCAGATTATTCGGAAAACATTTGTCCTTATTTTTTAAAAAGGATACCGAAGAGGCAAAGCTCATTAAAACTGTGTTCAAATAATCTGGGCTTCTTCCCATGACACCACCTGAATACCTAGCCCAATGTTCAATCATCTTTCTTCTTCTTATTAAGTCCTCTTTCGTTTTTGGTTGCAAAAAGGAAAGACCAATACGTTCACCTGAGACTGGGGAAATAAAAGTCATCTCATCTTTTATTTTTGGGTCATGTTGCAAATCATAAAGAGCCGCTTTTGACTGAATAAGTCCTTTGAATGCAGGG
>NZ_JBFUIO010000247.1:0-1911 GCF_056401835.1 Paenisporosarcina sp. P4_D4
AACCTTAAGTTGATCAATCGTAAATGCGCCTTGTGCCACAATTTTGCCATTCGCATCGAGCACTTCCAGTGGAAGTTGCTCTAATGTGATTTGCTGGGAGTGCCCATTTCTAATAAACAGTGAGACCGCAAGTGTACCATCTGGCTGAACTTTTGCCTGGAATCCACTGAAGTTTACTTCTCTGTCATGAAGTTTAGGCAGGGAATCAACAATTTTCTTTAAGCCATCTTTTTGTTCGGCGCTTAGGGCTTCTTCCCAAGCTGCGTCCAATTCGATCTTGTGTGGTACCAACGATTGAACGTTGAAAGCTAAACGCCAACCTTCTTTAGGAAGTTCTCCTTTTAAAGTCGGTTGTTCAAAAACAAACACCCAAGGTCGTGCACTGGTTGCAGGCAATTCACCTAGTTCCGCAAGATTGAATTCTTTTACTGCCACCACTTGTTCATTTTGATCGATCAGCACGAGCTCAGCTGTATTCAATGTAATGGGAGTGGCCAATGATGTCCGTAAAAATGCTTTAACCAACCAAGCTTGTGTATTGTCGTCTTGCTCAATATCGATGCCTGATAAAGAAATTTGATTTGGTTTTAATGGTTCAAGCTCATTCGAAAGGAAGCTGAATACATATTGTTGTTCTTTTGGTACATCCCAAGCAGGATGAAGGGACAATGCTGTAGTGACTTCTTCCGACTGAGCACTCGGTTCAGTGCCATTAACTAACTCTGTTGACTCAACGGTACTATCAGCACCCGTTTTTTCGGTCTTCTTGAAAATCGAAAAAATGCCCATTAAATCGTCTCCTCTCGAGTTGAAATAATTTTCATAAAGTTGATAATCTCGGTAGCGATTGAACGGCGTAGCTCCTGGTAATGCATTTCAAAAAGCTCCAGACCTTCATTTTGGTAAATGCGCATTGGGTCTTCTTGTTGATATGCACGTAAACCGATGCCTTCTTTCAATCGGGTCATCGCCTCTAAATGTCGCACCCATGTCGAATCCAGGTAGGCAAGCATCACTTGTGGAATGGTATTCATAACCTCAGGCTGCTCAGAGAAAGTGGACATGTAATCTTTCAATTCATTTACTGCCGGCTGAAGTTGTTTAATAATATCTTTCACTTTAGAAACAGAACGATTCAATGAAACAGGTGCTAGAAGAATTTGATTCATCGTTTGTTCGATTTGGTCGAAATTCCAGTGTGCAGAAAGTTCGTCTTCTGAGCAACTTTCCCCTACAACAAACTCGACTGTTTCATCCAACATTTTGTGTAATTGATCAATTAAATCATTTCTTTCAAGCACTTTGTCTCTTAAGGTATAAATGACTTTTCGTTGTTCATTGATGACATCATCCAATTTAAGGTTGTACTCACGCATGGAGAAATGAGATCCTTCGACAATACGCTGTGTACGTTCCGTCAATTCATGAACATCTTTACCAAGGACAAGACCTAAGCTATCAGTTTTCACTTTTTTATTGAATTTCTCTAGATCATCTTTTGCAAAACGTTTGAACATATCATCCTCGAGGGAAATAAAGAATTGAGACTCACCTGGATCGCCTTGGCGTCCAGAGCGACCGCGTAATTGATTATCAATTCGACGATTTTCATGCTTTTCAGTTCCGAGGACAAATAGTCCGCCTACATCAGAAACACCATCACCCAGTTCGATATCAGTTCCTCGACCAGCCATGTTAGTGGCAACGGTAATTTGGTTTAATTGCCCAGCTTGTGAAATCAAGAATACTTCCTGCTCCACGCTTTTTGCATTCAACAGTTGGAATTCCAAGTCTAGTTGTTTTAAATATTTCGCTACTTCTTCTGATTGCAAAATAGAAGTAGTTCCGACTAAAACAGGTTGTCCAGTTGTGTGACGGGCTTTTACTTCCTTGGCAACAGCTGTATATTTC
>NZ_JBFUIO010000248.1:0-1905 GCF_056401835.1 Paenisporosarcina sp. P4_D4
GCATAATTTCATGAAGCACAATTCTTAATTGTCAAAGTGAACGTCTAATGTATTACGTTCACTTTGATTTTAAAAACCTCATTTACCTATGATACGGTTCTTCGTCCTTAATCTTAAACGAATTCTATTTATTCAAGAATCTGGCCCGATTGCTGAAAGAAAAATCCTGCATATCAACTCAGGGTTTTGATCAAAATTTTATAAATTATCGGTTAAAGTTTTTTCAAAACGATGCGTCTTTTTTACAAACGTCGCGACTTTATGCAAAACATCTTAACTTTATTTCAAAGCTACACCTATCCTTATTCTTACTCATTAACCTGCCCCGTTAGTTCAATATGAAAAAGGCTTTACCTCTTATTGAAGTAAAGCACCCGTTAGTTGAATAAATCAAAATGGGATGTATCATTAAATTTATTTACAACATTTTGTTGAAAACTATTTTGACTTAGAACTGTAATACCACCTACTGACGAGGAAAAGTATGCATTAACTATCATTTCTGCCTCAAATTTCATCCACCAAGCAAGCAAGTACCCCAAAGTTCCTCCATGTGTGACAATCAACAGGTTTTTATTCTTTTCCGATTCATATATTCTATCCATGGTATCGCAAACCCGACTATAAAATTGTCGCCAACTCTCACCATCTTGAAATTCCTGATAATCTAAATCAAATCCACTTCTTGTTCGGGGATTTCTATTTGCTCTTGCCCAATCCTTTGTTTTTCCTGCCGCAACACCGGTATTTATTTCACGAAGTCCTTTATCTTGAATGATATCTAAACCTAATTGTGTTCCAACTATCTCTGCTGTTTGTGACGCTCTCAATAAGTCAGAAGAATATAAGGCATAAACGTTATTATCTACAAATTCTTTTAATTTCTCACCTATAATTTTTGCTTGTTTTCTACCTAATTCAGTTAAAGGTGTATCTGTCCATCCACCTGACATATTATTTATATGATGCTCTGATTGACAATGCTGAATCAAGATAATGTTGCTCATTCCATTTTCCCTCCTACAAGATATTTTTACTGCCTTCTTATGTATCTAAATTAAACAATTCTGTCCCTTTAGTGAATAGGAAAAATATGTTGAAAATAACAACTCAATGACCTTTCAGTAAAGCATCTCGTAAGTGAAATAAGAAAGATTGATATTCGAAAATCTACACTAATATTTACTAATTCGTTATTCTTTTAATAATATCTTCTTATTCAACTAACCTGCCCCGTTAGTTCAATAAGAAAAAAAGAGCTGTCTTAGCAGCTCAATGAATGACAATAACTTAACTCAACTACCACTAGATTAGTAAATATTGACGGAAGCTAAAATAGCTATAGTCCACATAATGAAAAGAAATGATATTGTGAGCCAAATCGTGTTTTTAGATGTATCTTGCTCATTTTTCACTTTTTTCATTATAGTAACGAGATTAAGACAAAACACAATGGACAATACAGGGATTAAGAACCAACCTAAATACAAAAATGGAATGATCATTTATTAGTTCCTTCCCAAATTATGGCACTCTAATGTATTATTCTATGTTTTACTTTGTCAAAATCGTCCAATTCATCACCTGCCCCGTTGGTTGAAGTACTTTTGGATTACTCTCCCAGTTGAAGTAAATATCTTATTTCTATTCCGTTATTTTCTACTATGAGAATATCTCTTCTTTCTTTTGGTGCGAAAATTTTCGTTCCCAGAGGTAAATCACTTGCCATACCTTCTTCAATTTCCCCAATTATCTCATCTTTTGCCAATTCTACTTCCTCTATCCAACCAATTCCCCTTACATAAACTTTATCATTGAGTTCAAAATAGTCTGCTTCAGGATTTTCCTTCAACACTTGTTTTTTAGTTAAATAACCTGGTGTTTCTTTACCTGGAACACCAGGAC
>NZ_JBFUIO010000249.1:0-1884 GCF_056401835.1 Paenisporosarcina sp. P4_D4
GTATAAGGCAATGAACCTGTTTCTACCCGATAAATCTTGCGTATCCTTTAACTCCATCTATATTTTCTATTGCGATTGTTTTGATACCATCTTCATTTTCACTCGCATCTAGCCATTCAGTCATTCTTGTTCCCTCCTCGTATTGGTCTACTATTCGATAAATTGTGAGTTTTATTTGATTATAATTTATTAATTTAAAACCCTTTAAATTCGATAGCTCTTACCTTTTAAAAATTCCTCAATAGCACTGTACTTATATTTTAGTAATTCGTCATCGCTAAACAAGTTAACCGAAAACTTTACACTGGAAATATCAGCTTCATCTGCTTCAAATATTTGGCTCTCTTCAACTTCTTCACTTAATCGCTCAACAATATGCTTGGATAATTCCACTGCTGCTTTACGCTTAACCATGTCACGAAAATTCTCATCACCATTATAAGTTTGAATTTCTTTCTTGCTTAAATCAGTTCTCACATAATATTTCATGCAGATACCTCCAACCATTTAAATTCGCATTCAATTAGATGTTGGACTCTTCCATCTTCAGCTTTAAATATGTGAACCTCTTCCTCGCAATACTCCTCATAAGTCATTCCAATGAATGTGACCACTTCCCCAATTTCAAAGCCATGCTGACCTTCTAATACCTCAGCCAATTTACCATGTTTCAATTCCGTCATCTCCAATCATGTCGAATTCCAATTCAATCTCACCGTCAATTTGTAATCCAGCATAAGTTAAATAGTTGTAAATCTTACGTTTCAAATCCTGTTTAATTAATCTGAATGTCTCATCATTAATGTCATTTAATGATTCAACTTGCTCTACAAATCTAATGTTGTATTGTAATTTCATAAATTAGTAAGTTCCTGATTCTTCTAATAGATAACCACTGTTGAGTAAATCATGTAGGAAATTAATCGTCTCTCCCACTAATTTGTGTTCAGTGTCAGTAGTAAGTCTATTCTCTGATAAAATACTGTCTAGCTGAAGAACGAAACTGGACAATAAGCCAGTCTCATCTTTCGTTAATAGATTGTTAATGTGTTGTTGGTAGTTGTTCATTTTAATCTTCTCCTCTTTTTTGTATTATAGTTTATTATTTTGAGTAAATTTTAACTTGCAATTTCTGTCTACCAAATTGTTGTGCATCATACAATCTCTCCATGTAGATGTCTAATCGTCCATTTACTATGTGTGCTCCTCTATCTTCACATATCCGAACACCATAGCCTTCAATTTCGATCTTAGTTCCAAAAGGAATTGATTTAGGACACGATAATGTTCGTCCTTGATAAACGTCTTCACCTGAAGCTGTTATACCATAGTCTTTATCGCCTTTGCTTTTACCAGTTGATTCGACACCTGCTGTATAAGCAGTAACAACATATACATAAGTTTTAACATTGCTGCTTTGTCCACGACTGATACTTGCAACTTGATTCTGGTTATTCTTCAACTTTTCTTTGTTCTTGGCTTCACGCTTAGCGATTAGATCAGCGACTCGTTTCTCTTCTGCAACTTTGGCTAATTCAACTTTTCTTTTTTCCTCGGCAATCCTCTTCTCTTTAGCTAACTTTTCTGCTGCGATTCTTTTAACTTTTAATTCTTGTTGATATTGTGCTAATTGGTAAGTTTTAATTAGCTGTAAATCGTCTGTATACTCATAGTATATGTTACCAATTCCGTTGTCAACACTTATAATTGATTTATTTGAAATTTTATTTTCTTCTGATTCATTTTGTTCATTTGATAAGGTGAATAATAGGATAACACCCCATGTGATTAATACCGTGAATAATGCTTTTAATTTCAAATTGTTCATATACTACACTTAATAACTCACATACTTCATTGTGGATATTAATAACTAGACTACTC
>NZ_JBFUIO010000250.1:0-1877 GCF_056401835.1 Paenisporosarcina sp. P4_D4
ATGGTATTCATACCGTGATGAGTGTTTTAAACAAATTGCGATTGAATGGTGTCAGGAAAATAAAATAAACTTTATTGAATAGAAATAACAGAGATGATTACTGAACCATGAACTGAACCCCTAATAGTGGACACTTTAAAAAAGTGACCTATACGGGGTTTTTTCTATTCCTAGAGCCCGTTATATCTGGAAGATAACTATTGTGGACGGGTGCTTTTCAATCGTGACAAAATGTATCAAGGAAAATCGCTTGTATTTCAACCTTATGATTTATGAGTTGTTGAACTAACGAAAGCTTTTTTAAAGATTAAAGTGCTGCCTAAACAGCTCTTTTTTTGTCACTCACCGAACCGATTAGTTCAATAAGAAATATATTAATACTGGTTTTGTTGTTTGGTATTCTCCTTGTTTTATTATCACTAAATTATTAATCATTCTCCCCCAAAACATAGCCAGCATAAATTATTAAAGGAATACAAGTAAATTCATACCTTTTCATTTCTTATTCTAAAAACGAGGAAGTTTAGTTCTATATGAAGGGATTATTGGAATGGTATTGAATAAGTTAATATATGTAAATCATTGAAGTTTTTAAGTGGTGATTAACTGATCATCGGGCTTGGGTATAAAATTGGATTTTAAAAGCAAAAGGGGATGTATTATGCGTCGAAGGATTTCAACATTATTGTTGCTGGTATTGGTATCATTTTTGCTATCAGCATGTGGCTATAAAACTTTCGATTTCTCTGGTGAGTCTGATAATTGGACGGGAGAATTAAAGGTTACTCAAACCGAAGATGAATGGGAAGAACAGGAATTAAAACTTCAATATAAAGGAAACGATGTAAATTCAGTTGGAGAAATTGAATATAACGTTGAGACTAATGCAGGAGGTTTTGGTGGAAGCGGTTTAACATTGGAGGAAAACGGAACGTTTAAAGCTAGTAAAGAGGCTAACCCAACAAATGCCAAAATCATTGAAGAATCTGAGGTTGTAGTGACAATAGAATGGAATGGCCATACTGAAACAATCATATTAAACATCAACTAGATATTGAACTAACTGTTACTAATGCTTTAGTTAAAGATCATCGGGGTGCTTAGGCAGCTCTTTTTCTTATTGAACTAACACGTGGCAGGTTAGCAGAAAAAGAAATTTACTTTAGGGGTAAAGGATTTTGATGAAGGTATTGTGAATTATCTTATTATTAAGGCACAATTTTTTTAGGGGTGTGTTTATAGTGGAAAGGGAAATAATAGTATTTGCGATTGCTATTTTGGAGACCTATGCTCTAGCTGGTGTTTTATATTTAGTATCTTTATTGATTTTCAAAAAACATAAACAAGTGATTTCAGTAATTTACTATTTGATTATATTAATAATGGTACATTATTTTATCATTGCTCAACGAAATTATATATTTWATGAGTACCCTACGATTGCATATTCAATGATAGTTTTAATGTTGCTTGGATATTATATCTTTTTTAGAGAATTGTTTTCATTTATAAAAATGAAGAAATCTGAAAGAGACACATCAGCTAAGGAAATTAGATGATTTTTGCTCAAAAAGGTAGAACGGAAAACAAGTTCACTTATTTGTGAATAATCGCCTCGAAAAAATCAATGTATAACAACTGTCCCTCACGGYAATGCTTTGTAAAAAGTAATTTGCTAAAGGAGACTATTCAATGGCTGAGTTTCCAATCATACATACAAATGTTTGGGATGCACTATGGGCTATCCCTGTAATTATAATATTGCTCCTCATCCTAAAATTCCTTGTTCACGTACCTTCAAAATATATCCCTACGTGTGCAACCTTGATTGGTTTATTCATTTCGATTTTCATCAGTCATCCCGATAACCTTTCTGC
>NZ_JBFUIO010000251.1:0-1873 GCF_056401835.1 Paenisporosarcina sp. P4_D4
GGGTTAGTCCGATCACGTATTCATCAAGTCCATAATGCTTGAAAATACGTTCTTTCATTGATTCAACTGTTTCTCCAAGTCTCCATGTAGAAGACACGACAATTTTTGTGTCACCATCAGTTTCAGCAATAATCCGTTTTAGGTTTTTTACACAACTAGGAGCAAACTCAAGTGATTCATGTAATTTAGACTTTTTTGCTTCAGTTTGATTGTTCATTACACCATCTATATCTAGGAAAATTAGTTTCATTGTTCACCTCCAGTTAAAATTAAAGTTTTAATCCTGTAGTTCCATTTCAATAATATCTGCATAGCCCCAGTCATCTTCGAAATAAAAGTTAATTTTCCAGTCGCCATTATCTATTGATTCATACGGATGAGGTTTGTATCCTTCATCAAGCAAATATTGTGAAGCTGATCTGTATGACTTAAATGCATTGGTTACATAGTGGATATTGTCACCATACTGTTCCCCATTGTCTTCATCAACCAAATAGATTTTCATATTTACCCCTCCCATTAAAAGATTCGTTTTAATTTATAGTTTATTTTCACTTTTGTTCAAGTTTTCAATCCATTTCAAATCGACTTTGAGCTTATTATACTCTTCAAATTCTCTAATTCCTTTTTGCTCCGATGCTATTTTATTCATCAATGAAAGAGTGTTTGCCATTTTAAATTTTTCTTTCCAACTTAGTTTTGGGCAGTCTGTGTGATAGTCCATCCATTGTGCTACATCTTTTATTCTTTTGCTTCCATAAATTGAATCGTTTGTTGGTGACAAAGTTGACCGATACGTGCTGATTTTTTCTTCGCAATGGGGACACTTATCTTCTCCATGTCTTTTGTGATAAAGATCGAGTTGATAAAACCTAAACAGCCTTTCACATTTATCATGTCTATATAAATGGTTGTATCTGGACATTCCTTTTAGATGAAACAATGGCGATTTATTTTCAAGTGTTATATCAATTCCTATGATGATGAAAAATACTATCAGCAATATCAGAGGTATTATTGCAAACAAAACAGTCATCAACTTCCACTCCCCTTCCTATTAAAATTCGTGTTTTAAAGTTCTTACTCATATTCTCCTTCGTATAAATTGTAAGCGATTGTGTCTGAGTGATGAGTGTAAATAAAGGATTTTAGAGTTTTGTATTTATGGTAGTAGCCCTCTGAGCTGTATTCTTCACTAATATGATAAAGCAAATCTTTAGCGAATTTTTCTGCATCTTTCTCATTATCAAAATCGTACTCTCCATTGTTAACATATAGCTGTTTAACCAAGGCTAATTCTTCGTTTTCAAATGACATGTTTAATCTCCTTCCTTTTGATAATTGACAATAAAACTTAGATTTTACAGTTCCTTGTATGCATTTCTGATCGTATCTGCTCCAAGATGGCTTTCTACACTAGATAGCAATTCATTCAAGTATTCAACTTGCCAATAAACAGAGTTGCTTACGTCAGCCCCTTCGTTATGTTGCTGTGCCATAAGCTCCAGATTGTCAATTTGTAATTTCAATTTTTCCCACATAGTTACTCTTTTCATTTTTCATTCTCCTTTTATGTTTGTATTTATAAATAAAATGATTGTTTTAGATTATACTTACTTATCTTCTTCAATTAAATTTGAACGCTGATAAAATGCTACAGTATGCAAACTCAGTTTTTTCATTTCAACTAACAGTCTTTCAAGGTTGTGTTCAAACTGATCTAACTCATCATGTGTAGTTGTTTGACCACTATTTTGTACGATGCTTCCTAACTGCTGAAACTTCCTACCTAATAATACAAACCGTTCAAATAGTTCTCCATGTGTGTTGTACATTCTCTTCCTCCTATTCTCAAATAAAACTATCTTTTTAC
>NZ_JBFUIO010000252.1:0-1865 GCF_056401835.1 Paenisporosarcina sp. P4_D4
CATCCAACCAACCAAAATACAAAACGTGATGGCACCCACCGCCACGATCACGCCGACTGCAGTCCAACCCATGTCCCTGCCACTTGGAGCTACAGTGAGCGTGCTCGAATCAGGACGTTCTGTTACCACCAACCCAGCGGATGGTAGCTATGGTATGTCTCATCCTGCTGGTGAGTTCACCTTGCGTGCTGAAGCATATGGATATTACTCTACAGATCAACGAGTGAAGATTCCTGCCGATGGTACAGTAGAAGCCAACTTTACCTTAAACCCGCTCCCGCGAGGAACGTTTAGCGGAACGGTCACAAACAAGTCAACAGGTCAGCCGCTAGCTAACGCAACACTCTCGCTGATCGAAGACGCGCTCATTCAACCTGTACAAACAGATGAAAACGGACGCTTCTCCATCACTGCCATTGAAGGAACTTATACCTTACATGTATTCAAGCCTCTCTATTACGGCGAAGATTTCACGATCACCATCCCAGCAAACGGAAATATCGAACAAAATGTTCCGTTACAACCATTTGTCGGCTATCCTGATGAGATCGGCTATGATGATGGGACAGCAGAAAACGCTCTGGCTTGGAATACTGTTGAAAATAATTATGGTTGGGGTTGGGGTGTGAAAATGTCTCTACCTGAAGGTAAAAATAGCGCCTTAGTCACCGCTGGTCACTTCCGCTTCTTGGATAAAACATATCCGGTTCCAGGGGGAACAGCCATTCAGGTTGCCATCTATGATGCAAGTGGACCGAATGGTGCTCCTGGTAAAAAATTGGCCGGTCCATTAAATGCGACTGCTCTGCGTAATGGAGAATGGACAGTTGTCGATCTGGCAAGCGAAGGAGTCATAGTAAACGGCGACTTCTATATGGTCTATATCCAACAAAAGCCCTACCCATATATACCAGCACTCGCTACTGATACAAGCAGTCCATACGCAGGTCATAGCTGGCAAATGGTTAACGGATTTTGGTCCCCATCCCCTGAAAAATACGGAAACGTTATGATTCGGGCACGGGTAGACTTTAACGCGATCAGTCCAGTGATCACAACGCCTAAAGATGTAGCCTACACCAATCAATCTACTTTCACGGTAGAAGGAAAAGCTTCACCTACTACCCAAGTTCATCTTTTCAATAAAGGCGAAGAAGTGGCTACCACACCAACCAGAGAGGATGGCACCTTCGCCGTAGATGTGACTCTCCATAACGGAGAAAACATGCTGACAGCTACCTCTTCTACAGATCTGGGTAGTACGGATCCGTCCGAGCCAGTGAAGATCATCCTTGATCAAGCAAAACCAGAACTAACCATCACCAAACCTACTGAAGGCAACAAGACGAATCAACAAGCAGTTACGATCGAAGGAAAAGCGACCGATCCATATCTAGCAGAAGTCACTATAAATGGTCAAAAAGCGAATGTCACAGAAGATGGCTCCTATTCCCTAGATATACTGCTCAATAATGGAGAAAATAAATTTACTGTCACTGCAAAGGACCGTGCTGGAAACGAAACTAGCAAGGAAGTCACTGTTTACGCCAAGTTTAATCCACCTGCGATTGAAAACTTAAAACCAGCTCAAAATGTGGTGATAAAAACGGGTAAAACGTTGACCGTCGAACTAGAAAGTGAGCCAGGAATTAATGGCTTCTTCTTGGTCCGCGTACCTTCAGCCAATGCAACTGCGACCGCCACTTCTTTTGAAATACCATTAACAGAACAAGGAGAAGGTCACTATGTTGGTACCTGGAAGGCACCAACAGACAAGATCAACGGTGCTGTGATCGAAGTGGTGATGAGAGATGCTTATGGAAACGAATCTCGTCAAACAGCCGCTGGTAAAGTGTATGTAAACG
>NZ_JBFUIO010000253.1:0-1846 GCF_056401835.1 Paenisporosarcina sp. P4_D4
GCTTAGTAGTTGAATGAGGCATGCTGCTCAGGAGGTTGCTGCTTCTCTTTTCAACTTGTTCAATGGAAAGTTCTTGATTATTAATTAAAAATGCATCGTCTGCATTTAAACTGTTAACTTGAGGCGAAAGTGTATTAATAATAATTTCATGATCATTTACGTAGATAAATTCCTCATTCATCTTGTCCCCTCCTTGAAACCCTTTGGAACTTCATTCGACAATATGTAATGGAAAACCTTCATTCATTTCATTTTAAACATAGAACAAGCGACCGAGAAATCATTCGGCCGCTAATAATTTTTTTATTTAAATACTGCTGAATTGAAACGGTTCAATCATCTTCAATTCGTATATAATTTTTTTAGCTGTTCCAATCTTTGTTTTATATTCATCGTGCGGATTCTTTTTAATGGGTTGTGGCGTTGCCCCTTTGAAACGAGATACACCCATGCAATTAAAGAAACGGTACCAATTAAATAACCAAGAAAAACCAATGTCGCTTTCAACATTATCCAATAGCCCGTCTTCCAATTTACCTCGATTAAAGTTTTTCCTGTATATCCTTCAATCACCTGTGGACCGAATGTAAACATGGCTAAGAATGCACCGGCTAAAACTAATATGAAGCTCCAAATCTTATACGGCTTATACCAGCCAATCCCTAGCATCAGCACAGAAAGACCCAACGATAGTAATCCGTAACCGCGAAATGACTCCAAAAAAGGATTCAGGACATACGACAAGACCAGCACAAACATAATAAAGAGAACTGGAATTGACATAACTGCTGTATATCCGAAAACTTCGAAGATTGATCGAATGAAACTGTTGTGTTCAATGTTATCAATTTCCTGTACTCGATCTCGTTTCTTCGAATTAAAGATTTTCTTTGTTTTCATTTTCCGGTAATATTCCACTGTTTGATTAAATCGCTCAGTTAAATTAAGGTTTTTCACTCCACTTATAAATGACCGTATAAAATGCTGAGAATATTTTTTTGCAAAGTTCATGGTAAAACCTCCATCATTTTACAATTAATATCTCTAGTCTACGATTCAAGGTGCTTGTTTTATACCTAGTATTATCATTAAAGTAAGCTCTTCTAGAAAACAAAATTAATTTCTCAGCCGATATGACAAAAAAGCTCGTAGAAAATTAAAAATAACTGTCCACCTCATATATAATAATAATTATTTGAATTGGAGGAAATTTTCATGAAAATAGACCCTAGAATTATTAATTTTTTAAAAAAAGAAGAAGCGCAAAAAGCCTTATGGAAGGTGGGGGTAGAAGTTTTTCCTGATGTGGTCAAAGGGATTCCCTCTTTTGCAAAAGGTAGTGCTAGTAAGGTGAAAAATACCATTATTTTAGGAAAGGATAAAGTAAATGAAGGTTATGAAGCTTTAAATCATGAAAAATTATTTTATAAAAAAATTAAAGATAAAGTTATTCCCTTTCCTTCAAATTACACCAGAGTTGATTTAAAAAATTTTTCGAGTCAATCTTCTATCTATTTAAAGCAAAAAAATATTAAACCAGAGAAAAAAACCTTACAAAAGAAATTTGATGAGTATCATACACTACATAGTTTACTCGATGAAACAATTCAAAATAAAGATTATGAAGAGTATATTAAGATTTATATAGGTAAAATTGAGGGTAACTATTTTATTGAAAGTGAAACCTTAAAGAACGATTTTATTAGTGTAAAACATGATTATAGGAAAGTTATCAGTTTCCTTTATAATGTTATTGATGGAAAAAAGAGTGAAATGGATATTATGAAAGAATTATCAAAAGAAAAACCTGTAACTAACATTTAAATTATGCATATCTATATATGAA
>NZ_JBFUIO010000254.1:0-1829 GCF_056401835.1 Paenisporosarcina sp. P4_D4
GCTTTTGTAAGCGTGTCTCTGCAAAATATTTAAGTTGGAAGGTGGTTGGCTATTTCTGAAGACTCCTGCGGAAAAACGAAACAAGCTAGACCCCACAGGCTCAGCTGTCATAGACAGCTGAGCCGAGGAGGCTTGCGTTTCGTCCGCGGAAAGCGAAAGAAATAACCGACCACAATCTTTTTCGATAGAATGCAAAAAATAAGATCTCAATTTTTATACTTTTATATTAATTATTATTCTTTTGTCAATAAGCTGACTCACTTCAGAAAAGTGAGTTTTGGACGTGTGGTTAAGTACACTCCACACAGTATGACAACCAATCCAACTATCATATGAACAGAAATCGCTAAGAATTGAAATGAATACGAATGATATACCCCAAAACAGACTTAAGGCAATTAAAGCTATGTATTCACGCATAAGAAGTACTTCCTTTACTGAACCTCCGTTCGATAATGTGTTGGGGACTGATTGGTGTATTTATGGAAAGCTGTTGAGAAATGGGCGGCATTCAGATAACCGACAGATTGAGCAATATCGCTTACTTGCAAATCAGTCGTTAGGAGTTGCTGTTTTGCTAGATCCATTCTTGCTTTCATTAAATAACGTGTTGGTGATACGTTCATTTCTTTCGAAAATACTTTCTGTAAATAGGTTGGAGAAACAAATAGTTGCTCAGCCAATTTTTTCAATGTAAGAGGTTCTGCTAATTGTGTTTCAATTATTTCGATGGTTTGATTGACAATTTGTGAACGCGGCTGAACAAATGCCACATCATCTGGACAACATCGTTTACATGGACGATACCCAGCCTCCAAGGCTGCACCCTGTGATAAAAAAATGGAGACGTGCTGACGAAGTGGCAACTTGGAAGGGCATGATGGCCGACAAAAAATAAGTGTTGTCGAAACCCCATAAAAGAACTGACCATCAAAGCGATTATCATTGTTTCTGATGGCTATCCATTCAAATTCTTTCATGGGCAATGCCCCCCTTTTATGTGGCTTTCATACTTGTCGGCTCATGCTAAACATGCACCAAACTGTACGATAAAAAACAGAATCGTTTATCAAGACATTTTTCTTTATAGTAACACATTACTTCTGTCTGAAAATTGAATGCCAACAATTGAAAAGCATACAGAACTGAAGTTATTTATAATAGGACTAGGGGGTGTTCATATGTATAGAGGCTATTTGAATTCACCAATTGGACTCATTGAAGTAATAGCAACACAGGAAGATCTTATATCTGTATTGTTCGTAGAAGAACAAAAGCATTCCCATGAAAATGAAATCGTCAAACATTTCCTTCATGAGATTGACTCTTATTTCAAAGGTCAACTTACACACTTTACAATTCCATCGTTGAACGGCACCATTTTTCAAAGTGAAGTATGGAATGAGCTCATCCACATCCCATATGGTAAACGAAGCAGCTACTCCGAGATTGCTCACCAAATTAATAGACAAAAAGCAGTTCGGGCAGTTGGGTCGGCTATCGGGAAAAATAAATTAGCCCTCATTGTGCCTTGTCATCGAGTGGTCGGAAAAAATGGATCTCTGTCCGGATTTGCGTGGGAAACATGGCGAAAAGAATGGTTACTTGAACATGAAAAGAACCATTCACAAAAGTGAACGGTTCTTTTCTCTTATTTACAGTGATAGCCAAAATTCATATGCTAATAGCGTCCTATTCGGTTTCGCCCATTAATTCCCACATGATAGAATTGAATTACATGATTGAATAGTAAAAGACAGGGCCTCTGCCCTGTCTTTTATTTTGTTGCATGTGCAATCCAACCACCAAATAGTGTGGTCGAAAAGAAT
>NZ_JBFUIO010000255.1:0-1828 GCF_056401835.1 Paenisporosarcina sp. P4_D4
AACATGGCGATTCCAAAAGTTGAGTACGTTTCTGAAATATTTAATACACTTAAACCTGTAACGCTGACAGCACTGACTGCTGTAAACAAACTATCAATAAAAGCCACACTGACTCCAGGTTGGTGAACTCCAGGTAGGTTTAATAACCCCACAGATAACCCAATGGCTAAAAAATAATAAGAAACGATTGCTTGAGCGGGCGATAAATTTCGTATGCGTTTAATAATTGGATTCATAAAAAGGTCAAGTCCTTTCAAATGACACGAATAGGTCATCTTCCTATTCTAAAAAACATTACGTAAAAAAGAAAGAACAAGTATTTATTCTTTTAAAAAAAGTGCTTCTCGATTGAGAAGCACCCGGATTAATGATTTTTATGATTGCGATTTTTGCCTTGTTCTGATTGTTCTTTACCACTTTGTTTTTTATCTTGTTTTCTTTTTTGATCATTATCTTTTCTTTCATGATCTTTATTTTTCCCTTTTTTATCTTGGCGAGGGTTATCGTGGTGATCTGAATTCGTTTTTTTTTCAGAAGGATGGTTGCCACTTGTTTTTGACTGGCCGTTATCTTTTCCTTCTCTATTCGAATCATTTTGTTGATTCGTCTGATTTTGATGACTTTGAGTCTTTCCTTCTGATTTTGCTGGCTTATCCCACTTCTTGTTAGGCTTAACTTGTTTAGATTCTTGTTTTTGGTGTTGAGGATTTTGTTTACTTTTATTATGAGTGTTCTTGTGATCTTTCATGTCAACGGCAGGTATTTGCGATTCTTTTTTGTTTTCTTTCTGCAGTTTATTGTTGTCTTCGTGTTTCTTATTTTCATCTTTTTTCTTTATTTCCTGTTGTTTTTCATCTTTTTTCTTTATCTTCTGCTGTTGCTTTTCTACCTTATTGTCTTTGAATTGTGCCTTGTATTTCTGTACGGAAATACCTTCATTGTTAGCAGCTTGACGATCCTCTAAAGAGGCTTCATTAACATTTACGGAGTATTTCTGCATCATACTTTTACTGTTGGAATTTGACACTGCCGAAACAATTACTTTTTCCAGCTTTGCATGGTTTTCTTTATTTTCATAGATGGTGGTAATCTCAATCTCCTCTTGTGTCTCGATAGTTGTTTCCGTACGATCTACAATTTGAAGTAAAACCCATGTTAAAGGCTTTCCTTTCCAGAAAGCAATATCTCTCTTAAGTGCCTCTCCATCGTCATTGAGTCCCTTAAAAGAATACACTGTCCCTTCCTGATCAAGACCCAGTTCAACACTCGGATTGATATCAATCTGTACATATGCAGACACTGGAGTTTGTGAAGGCAGCAATATTGAAAATAGCAATACAAGTGTCGCAACCATCGAAAGAACCGGCGCTGTCCATGAAGAATTAAATGTTGCTTTATAGCTTCTCTTGTTTAATAAAGGTTTATAAAATGCTTCGTCACCTATTTCAACAGAAGCAGAAAGTGGTATGCCTTTTTCAAATACTCCATCTTCCGTGAAGAAAATACTATATGAAGATGTTGTCTCAAACACGATCCCTCTTCGCGTGTTCATCATGACATCCGTCCTTTTAAATAATCTTTTATATAGTGCAGGTCACTTTTTAGAAGAATAGCAATTGCTATTATAAATTTTCGTTGTCTCTCCAAGGTTTTACGTGAAACTTCAACTAATTCTTCCAATTCTTTTATTGGCAATTTCTTTTTTGTTTGAAGTACTTCGTAAAACTCGTCCGTTTCCACAATGAGTTGTGCTATTTGGATAGCGGTCTTTCTTGAGTCTTCATGCGATGGAGAAACTTTAACAAGTTCCTGAAAGCTTAGTCCAAAT
>NZ_JBFUIO010000256.1:0-1828 GCF_056401835.1 Paenisporosarcina sp. P4_D4
ACATATGAGGGATACATGTTAAATTTCAAATCATTAGCGTGGACGATGGCAGCTATTTTCCTTCTTTGGCAGACTGTGAAAATTATAATTTTGTACTCAGCTAATGGTGAGGAAGGAATGAACACGCTATATGAAAAAGTAGTGGCAGTCGTGACAGGATCGATTTTGCTAGGCATATACGGTGAGCTTTTCAACTGGATATTGGAATTGACGCAAATACTGACTGAGACCTTGTTGAAAAACCCAGCGACACATTATAACGTGATGCAGGTGTTGGCAGTGAACTCAGTAGGATATGGAATAATCCTGATGGTGGTCATTTCGGCTATTTTGTTTGTTTTTTTCATCTCTCTCTTGTATCGAACGGTGTTGTTCGTGGTTTTATACATTTCAGGTGTTATGGCCATTCCGACGATCGTGAATGATCAATACAATTTCTTTAGTCTCTGGCTGAAAATCGTCGTGAGTAATGTATTAACGTTAACGCTACAATTGTTGTGTTTTGTTTTAGGGGTAAAAACCCTAATTAACTTACAAAGTGGCAACCTTTTGATAGGGATGATATTTTTCATTGTAGGACTGTCGATTCCCACATTGCTAAGCCAATTTGGTGCATCAACGGGGTCTGCAAGAGCTATGGGATCTACAGTAAAATATGTAGCTAGATATGCAAAAAGATAAGGGGGTAATAATCAATGAAAAAGGTAATCATCAATATTTTTTCAGTCATTCTATTACTAATCTTAACGGGATGTAATCAAGACGATAAGCCAAAGGATGTTAGTGACGAAAAAGCGAAATCCGTGTTTAACCTAAAAGATACAGAGAAGGCCATGAAGATGATAAAGGATTTAGAGGGAAATCTCATATCTTGGGAAAGTGAAACAAATAAGGCGATCTCTAAGGGAGAAATTGGTGTTGGAGATAATGAAATATTAGTCCAAAAAGCGAATGAAAAGAGTGGAGAACTTGTTATAAAGCCTTTTCTTGAAAAATATCCGCATAKTTTAATTGAAAATAGAGGAGATTTGAAAGTGACGTTTAATCCATTAAGCTCTGAAGATTGCTCGTTTGGTAATTGTAACTATGACGCTATTGAAGCTCCAGTGTTACAAGTAAATGAAGAAAAATGGGAAACATATCACTCAGATGAATTTAATATCACCGAATTAGTGTTTACAGATATAAAAATTTCATATCCAAGTAAAGAAGAAAGTGAATCAACTTCTATTAGCTTTGTAAAAGATGATTCTGGAAATTTATATTTTTCTTTTAACCCAATCGTTAATTCTCTTAATTTTGACTTGAAAGAAATAGACAAGGAATTTTCTTCAATAAAAACCAACATTCCCGAAGATGAAGTAAAGGCAGCGCAAGATGAGTTTAAACAGGAAGTAAAAGAGCTGCTATCCAATTACGCTGAACTTCAATAACCTAGGTAACGGGGAAATGAAAGGAATGAAAAGAGATGGTTATTCGAACGATTGCGAATAGGGTCGGAACATTTGAAGTTGAAGGGAATACCATTTCCTATTTACAACCACTTTCGACGTTTAATACACAGGAAATGAACGAAATCCAGAACTGGTATAAAGAAAAAATGCAAACACTGCAGCATACTTCATCTTTTCTACCGGCAAAAGACATTACCTTTCAATCTGGCCAAGTTTGTTATACGTTTGATGTGACCGGTCTTCAATCATTTAATGTATTAAAGACCATGTACTTGGAGGATAAACTGCCCTATTATCTTTCGTTAATTCAATTGKCGAAAGAAAAACAAGTCCAGGTCTTATGGGAGACCGAGAACCTGGTCATTGATCATGAG
>NZ_JBFUIO010000257.1:0-1794 GCF_056401835.1 Paenisporosarcina sp. P4_D4
GTACTACATCGATTATCCCGATGTTTTCTTAGTGAACATCACAAAAGACATTATTTTCTTTGTCTACGACGACCGAGGATGCGAAGTTATAGCCCGTGAAGCAGATCGAATACGTCCACTTTATGAGAAATACTACGATTGGGTAGAAGAAGTTGATAGAAAAAGGATTGAACAAGGGTTAGGAGGAAGAGGATTGAAAAAATGAAAACAATCAAAGTATTTCATTCTATTTTCTCTTGTTCAACTAACGGGTGCTTTAGTAAAGTAGAGCAACGTATTTTAAGACGTTGCTCCTTTTACTTTTAAAAGTACTTCTGATAATACTCTTTCCTTAACCTTCCACTTAACTGAGCATAGATCTTGGTGGTTTCACTTTTCTCATGCCCCATAAGACTTTGTATGACTTCAATAGGAGCTCCATTATTCAATAAATGAGTTGCGTAGCTGTGTCTYAGTTGGTGTGGATGAAAATCTTTATTGATTTCCGCACGATTGGAGATCCGCTTGATGATGTATCGCATTTGGGCGACACTCATTTTATGTGGCTGTCTTGCTGTTACAAAGATGGCTGAATTATGGTCATTACGGCTTTCCATATAGCGTTTAAGCCATATGTCACAACGTGTATTAAAATAAACTTCTCTTTCCTTATCGCCTTTTCCTCCAACGATCGCGGATTGATTGGACCAATTAATATGGTTCTTTTCTAACGCAACTATTTCTCCAATTCGACAACCGGTAGAAAACATGAATTCAAAAATCGCTTTTTCCATTGGGGAATGACAGGATTCACGAAGGTGTTCAATTTCCCGTTCGGTTAAATACTTGGGTATCCGCTTCCCTACTTTGGGTTCTTTAATTTTGGAAGTTGGATTTTTACTCAGGTAGCCTTCTTCATGGCACCAACGAAAAAATGATTTCATAAAGCGGATACGATGTGCAAGACTGGCCGGTTTTAAATGCTTGCCGGATATAGCGAGATATTCCTTCAGTTGATTTGTATCCAGTAATTCCATCTCTACATCCTTAAAATAACCAATTAGTAGCAAAGACTGTAACAGGTAAGCCTTCAACGTTTGTGGCGAGAAGCCCTCTATTCGCTTATCAGCTTCAAACGAAGCCCATGCTTTTGAGAGTAACAATTTCATTCCCCCTAAATTAGTAATATTAAAAGGATTATTGCCAACTTAATAGAATTATAGACATAGGATGTGTTTTTACTAACGGGGCAGTTTAGTTCAATAATTCGAGGGGGAATTGAGTTGAAAATTATTAAAATAATTCTTGTTTTAATTGTAATAGCACTTTCAGCATACGGCTTAATTACAAAAGATTTTTTGTATGGTCCAATATCATCTTTATTGCTTGGAATTTTTATTGCAATTATAGGAATAGAGGAATTTAAAAATAAAGGTAAAAATAGTTGGGGTATGTTTTTTATACCAGTATCTTTATTAGTTATTGCGGTGGCTTTATTTAGTTTCTAATTAAATTTAGGGAGAAATTTTCAACTAATTCAGTGTTAAGTCCTAAATAAATAACCAATTCTATTAAAGTTTGTGAAGTATCTTACTTAAACTAACAGGTGCTTTACTTCAATAAGGAGTGAAGCATTTTTTCTTAATAAACTAACGGGGCAGTTTAGTAAAACAAATAAGTGGGTCATTTTTCGGGGATGGGCGATTGTAAAAGGAGGAATAAAAATAAAATGTACGGTGAAGTTTTTGAAGAAATCATTTCAATAATGCGTAAAGATTACTCGGGTTGCCAAGACAAACACGGGTGGGATAACCC
>NZ_JBFUIO010000258.1:0-1785 GCF_056401835.1 Paenisporosarcina sp. P4_D4
TTCAGTGGGAAGTTTTACAAAGTCTTCGATTAACTCATTATTATCATCACTAAATATGGACTTTATTTGTTTAGTGAAAGAAAGGGAGGTAATCGACACCAAACTGCTAAAAACAAAACCTAATATTAGAAAAAGGGATATGATGAGCGCTTTCTGTTTCATTTAAATCACCCTTTCACTGTTTTATTTGCACCCAATCTTTGAAAAGACTTGGGTCAGGAGGCGTACCGATAACAAGAGCTAAAGAATTTCTATCCTTTAACCTAAATACATAATTATAAAAGCTCTTTGATGATAAAAAGACTCCTTTGGTCTCGATTAAAGTGACTGTTTCAATCATTTTTTTAAGTTGCGATCTACTCGAATGACTATCTACTTTAAGAACTCCATCTTGTAATGAAGTGTAATTCACCAACAATTCTACCTTACACCCTTCCTTGGAAAGGACGTTATAAGCAGATACTGCATATTCAATAAGTTCTTCCATATCATGACGTAATTGAAAACTTAAACTACCAACCATATTTAAAAAGATCGAATACTCGTTTCCATTTACTCTTTCATATTTTTTTGCGACTATTTTGTTTTCCTTTGCCGTTGCTAACCAATGAATGTGGCGAAAACTTTCATTTTCGTAGTTTTTGGTACCCATAATTTTTGTTTCATCCATATAAAAAGAGTGGTTCGTCATCCTATTTCCATGAATAATAGATTGTAATTTAATATCATTTATCTTTAGAATTCTTGGCAAAACAATAAATGTAGGAAGAGATTTTCTAGGATACACTAATCGAAAGGCTTGTAAATGAAAGGGGTCTTTAATAAATATTTCGAAATTCGACCAGTTATGATGTCCACGACTTTTACCCTTAATGAGAACCTTGAGCACCTTTTTGGATTTAGGTAGCACATCCACCATGATCTTTTCCATACTACTCTCTAAGTTCTCAGAATTGAGAAAGACAATATTCTTATCATTCTCACTCTCAATGCGAATCTCTAAGTTAAAAAGTGGGAGTAGAGAGTCGTTTGATATCTCAATAAAACAATCTTATAGATCATCTACACTTGAAGAGATGCTATACTTTTTGAATGTCCAGGAAACCTTACTATGTACAGTTTTAAGATACACATAGGATAACAAGACCAAACTAAGAAAGAATGCGATTAAGACCACAATTATATAACTTTCTAGAAAATTAAATACCAAAAAAAACACTACCAACAAACTTAAAGTAATAGGAGATGAGAAGTAAGTCTTTTCTTTAGCGACTATCATCTTGACTCTACAGCAACAGGCGTTAGGTCTATTATTTCCTGGACGATATGTTGCTTAGTGGTCTTCACTTCACCCTCCACATTTAATGAAATTCTATGGGCTAGCAAAGGTTGAGCCAATGCTTTTACATCATCAGGAATACAAAAGTCCCTACCATGGATAAATGCACGTGATTGAACTGCTCTCATAAAGGCAAGTGACCCCCTAGGGCTTACTCCAATTTCAACGTATTTATGATTTCTCGTACCCTGAATAATTTTCATAAGATAATCTTCAATATCATCTGAAATTAACACTCGTTTAACCTCTTCTTTCAAACGAATAATCTCATTAATTGATATGACACTTTCAATCGTTTCAATAGGGTTGGCCAATCTAAATCTCTTAAGCATTTTTTTCTCATTTTCATAAGAAGGATAACCTTGTTTAATCGTTAATAAGAAACGATCTAATTGAGCTTGGGGTAGTGGAGATGTACCAATGGAATCAAATGGATTCTGGGTGCC
>NZ_JBFUIO010000259.1:0-1777 GCF_056401835.1 Paenisporosarcina sp. P4_D4
TGTGCAGCTGACGAATACTAATCGATCGAGGACTTAACCAAAATGAATTTGAATGGTTTTCAATGACCCGTTTATCCAGTTTTGAGTGAACAAACACTCAAATAGTCTAGTGATAATGGCAAAGAGGTCACACCCGTTCCCATACCGAACACGGAAGTTAAGCTCTTTAGCGCCGATGGTAGTTGGGGGTTTCCCCCTGTGAGAGTAGGACGTCGCTAGGCAAAATAAGAAACCGATACCTTCCGAGGTGTCGGTTTTTTTGTGATCTTTTTTAATGTTTGAACAGGAGCGCAGCGAAAACGAGACCATTAAGAGTTTTATGGCCAGCCATGACCCTAACCCTAACCCCTAAATGGGAGCCATTCCACTGACGTTGCATGGCTCTTTTCTGTTGGAGAGGGATTCTTTAGAGCAAGTCGATAAAAAGACGTCGATGGGTTAAGCAAGTAAACTTGCGAGTGAGATGGCTTTGAGCGATAAAGTGGTTCATATGAGCGATAATTACCGTTATCTGAGCGATAAATATAGGAAAGCAACTTTCAAGAATAAAAACTTGTTTCAAAGACCAACATAACTCTTCTTATGAGATTGCCAATCTATCATTTCGTTCACGATGTCTTAGGAGAGGAAAATGAATATTACAAAAAAGCCTTGCGATTGATCATCAGCAAGGCAAATAATTATTTAATGTATTTTGATGCAATATAGCCATAGTAAGTCTTGCCATTTTGCTCGACTTTGACTGGATACCAAGCAAAAGTATTGGTCGAATCCTTATTTTCGTCATAAACAAGACCTCCAAGGATGGTGATTTTGTCTTTAGACGTGATTTTCGTTATTTCTCTAAAGGAAGTTCCAGGAGATGGACGTAGTCGGCCATCATTAATGTACCGCACAGTATCTCCAGCTTCAAACATTTCTTTTGATAAAGTTTTGTCAGCTACAGAAACCTCATAATGCATTTTTTTGAATACGATATTCGCTGTTGAATTTTTATCGTATTGGAAATCAAGTGATGTCATGTTCATGGGAACAAGATTGATATTGGATAAATCATAAGCTTCACTCAATAAACGGTAAACACCTTCTTGATAAGCTGTAGTGTTTGTTAGACCGCTATCTTGGTAGAGTGGGCTGTTTTTAGGTTTAATCCCATTGTACGCCATTACTGCAAAGTACCAGTTTTGCAATTCTTCTCGCTTCATATCACCAATTGACGGCAAGTTTGTATTTTTGAAATTCTTATTCAACATATCTACTCCAGCAAATATGTTATAAGCAAGATCAGATTTTAATAGATCTACATCGTATCCAGCGGTTGTAGTGATTTGCATCAACCCAATCCCGCCATCAGCAGTAATGATTGGATTACCATTCGAATCGAATTGTTTCCATTGTCCACTTTCTTTTGTAGCTACTGACTTAACAATTTCCGGTGGAATCCCTGCTTTGAGCGCTTCTCGCGTCAATAAACAGTTAACTGTCTGTCTGTCCTGTTTTTTGCTCTTTGGTTCATACCCGCAAGTATTGATAGATAGTCTGAACTCATCGCTCAAAGCACGTGCAAGCAATCCGGAAAATTCACTTCTTATAATTGAGCTATCAGGAAGAAATTTTCCATTAGAGTATCCTTTTGTGACACCGAAAGAATAAATCTTGCGGACTGATGAATAAGAAGATTTATCGATTGGCACATCAGAGAATGAAATCGCTTCTTCTTCAGTCAATTTAAAAGCTCTAGCGATAAAAATAGCCATTTGGCCTCGTGTTACAGGTT
>NZ_JBFUIO010000260.1:0-1749 GCF_056401835.1 Paenisporosarcina sp. P4_D4
TTTTCTTTCATTCAATGTTTTTTTGTTGTTTTTCATGGGTGTTCACCTCCTAGAGTCTAATGTGCTCTGTATAGAAGGTTTTATTCTTACAACTGCAAGGGAACTTTGATAAAACTTGTTCCCAAAATTAGCTAATTTTTACCTGAAAAGAAAATCTAAATTATATGACAGACGAGAAGAATTAATAAAATATAATATTTTTTCTTAGTCAATAGGTTTGTAATTGGGTTAAATGTACAGTTTGTGGGTATAAAGTGGTATGAGTAATGAATTTAGTAACTGTAGTTAAGCCTTCTTTTTAGTGGGAGGTGATTAAATGCGAAAAGTCAAAGGTGTCAAAAGTTTGATGGCTTATTTCGATACAACCCCATGAGGGAAGAAAAATTAATCGATCTTATAGCGCGAAAAGAAGTACTTCACATAAGTCCTATAAGCGTTATCCTTCTATTTGATCTAAATCATATCGACTGGTGGATTAAAGCGCATATAAAGTAAGCATTGACAAAACCCTACTTATTATTCGGTAGGGTTTTGTTCATAAAGTGGATAAAAGTCATTCGAGAATAAAGAATGTGTTTAAGTTCATAATGAAAGAAAGTATCATTGAAAATTCAATCAGTTGTTATGTTCGCTTGTTTCTAGTAGAATGAGTACTGATTTTGTTTTATGAAAAGAGGATATCAAATGAAAACATCTATTTTTGGATTGACATTGGAACAGCTGACAGCATGGCTTTTAGATAACGGACAAAAAAAATACCGAGCAGAGCAAATTTGGGATTGGTTATATATAAAGCGTATTACTGAGTTTTCACAAATGGCAAACATCAGTAAAGAATGTATTCATTTACTGGAAGAAAACTTCGTTCTTTATACACTAGAACAAAGCGTTAAGCAGGAATCTGCAGACGGTACTATTAAATTCCTGTTTAAAATGAAAGATGGAAATTTAATTGAAACTGTTCTGATGAGATTCAAGTATGGCTTATCAGTCTGTGTGACGACGCAAGTTGGATGTAACATCGGATGTAGTTTTTGTGCAAGTGGTTTACTGAAAAAGAGTCGTGATTTATCTTCAGGAGAAATTGTGGAGCAAATCATGAAAGTTCAGCAACATTTGGATACAGTGAAAAAAGACGAGAGAGTGAGCCATATTGTTGTAATGGGAATTGGCGAACCTTTTGATAACTATTCAAATTTGATGAGTTTCCTAAATGTAGTAAACTCACAAAAAGGACTTGCGATTGGGGCGCGTCATATCACCGTATCAACAAGTGGTATTGTTCCTAAAATTTATGACTATGCTGACGAAGGTTTGCAAGTTAACCTCGCAATTTCAATTCATGCACCGACAAATGAATTGCGTACACGAATCATGAAAATCAATAAAGCTTATCCAATTGAAAAATTAATGGATGCGATTGATTACTATTTAGAAAAAACAAACCGACGAATTACATTTGAATATATCCTGTTACGCGATGTAAACGATCATGTGGAAGAAGCGGTGAAACTAGCCAAATTGCTTGAAAACAAGCGTCACCTTTCATATGTCAATTTAATTCCTTATAACCCGGTTGATGAGCACGGACAATATCAACAAAGTACGCCAGAAGCAATCAGTGCGTTTTACGATGCACTGAAGAAAAAAGGAATTAACTGTGGAGTACGACATGAACAAGGTGCAGATATTGATGCTGCATGTGGTCAGTTAAGAAGTAAACAAATAAAAAAAGCTGATAAAGCGACA
>NZ_JBFUIO010000261.1:0-1737 GCF_056401835.1 Paenisporosarcina sp. P4_D4
ATTGAAATGTCATTTCCTCCTTTGTTCCATTTGTTTATTCTTTAAACGTTAAGCTGCCAAAGTAGCTCTAGGATCTTCAACTAAAGCACCCGTTAGTTTCAATAAGCACATACTTTATTCAGAAAAGGTCACAATACAATTAATTAGATAAAGTCGTAAAGAGGTGTATTGAAGAGAATGAAAAAGATGTTAATCGTTTTTATACTATCCCTTGTTGTTATTACTTCTTTTCAAACAACAATCCTTTCATCAGCTGAACCAACTCAAGACTCTGAAGAGCTTAGATTACAGGATATGCTTATGAACATGCTTACTCCTTATATTGCAAAAGATTTGAATAACTATTATTACCCGAAGATTTTAAAGGATTTTTCACCTCAGGTCACTCCATGGAAAATTGAAGTGATTGAAACAAGAAGAGTAAATGGTTTCCGTGGCTTTAAATTAGAAATTACATTTGATATTGAGCCTACCGATGGTGGACACTGGGTTCCAGTAGGGAAGGACCGAATGACCTATGAAATATCTGTTGGACCTGAGGTTAAATTGATAAATCACACGCATCTAAAGACGTATAAATACCCTCCCGAATAATAAATAGGCTTCAACTAAACTGCTCCGTTAGTTGAATAGGAAAAATGGCTTTACTCCTTATTGAAGTAAAGCACCCGTTAGTTGAACAAGTTAGTGTACCTATTATTTAATTTTTTTAGCTACATAATCCCCGTAAAAGTATGAGTTATATAGATGATCATATTTAGGTGTAGCAATTATAGTATATTTACCATTTTCATCAACTTCAAATAAAGCTACATTATTATACTCCCATCCTACCGAATGATCAGGATTTGAATCATCTACCAACATATCAATGTTGTATATCCCTTTAGTTAATACCCCACTTTGTTGAAAGTCCACTATTAAATCCTTAGCTTTTGGAATAGGATGTTTATTTTTATTCATGTCAAATTCAAATAAAAAATTCACCACACCTATATACCTCGAATTATAATTTTCACGCCGAGGATCACTTGGTTTCAATGTAGGTAAAAGAGCATTGGTATCAATCTTTTGGGTCTTTTTAAAATCTTCTAATACTTCTTGAGAATATACTATATTTAATTCAATATTATCGAAAGGGAACATGTAGGCAGGTTCTCCATCCTCAATAACAACTTTTTGAGGATATTTTACTAATCCATACTTTTTTATTATTTTATTCGTCGCGTGAATAACTTCAGGATGCTGCTCTATATATGCACCTTTAAACATTTCTAAATAAAAATCATCACTTGATTCTTGAACAAAATTATAKATAATACTTTTATCCTGATGAGTCTCCTTTTCAAAAGTAAGTCTTGGATACGCTGAATACGGTTTATCAATTCTTAAATGAGTATCGTAATTATAATCTACCAAGAAATTGTTTTCTGCTGTTATAATTTGAAACTCCTTTTCAAATCCATAATTAGTTTTTAAATAATCTTGAACTGGCTTTTTTAAATCATCTTTAGAGTCACATCCATTTAGAATTAGGATTGAAATACTCCCTAAGATGATTTGAGTCAATTTTTGAATATTCATCAATCCACTATCCTACCTTTCTTAAATTATTAATAATTATGTCAGTCCTTAGTCAACTAAACCGCTCCGGTAGTTGAATAAGCTCTAACGACTATGTAAATGGTTATTAAATTTAATTAAGGCTTCATTTATTTCTTTTCTTAGTTGTTGTAC
>NZ_JBFUIO010000262.1:0-1735 GCF_056401835.1 Paenisporosarcina sp. P4_D4
CAGAAAATGGGACTACCCTAAAAGAAGTGACAGGCTCAAAGTGGGAATTGTATCGTCCTGCGGGAACTTATTCATTTAATTTTACTTTTGTAATGAAAAATGGAGCTGCTGTAACAGAAAAAGTTAATGTGACATTAAAAAATCCGGCGTTCACTGACTTGAATCAATCCCAGTGGTATTCAAGTCATGTCAGCTATTTGTTCTTTAAAGAACAAATGAATGGTTATAAGGATGGATCATTTAAGCCCACTAAAGAAATTACAAGAGCTGAAGCAGTAGCATTACTTGGACGAGCAAAGGATTTGAATGGGGAAGAGAGAGTCACTTCATTTAAAGATGTAGGTTCTGGTAATTTTGCATCCGGCTACATCCAGTCTGCATTAGAAGAAGGAATTCTATCAGGTTTTCCGGATGATACATTTAAGCCTAATCAAGCTGTGACTCGCGCAGAGATGGCCATTCTCATACAAAATGCATTCATGTTCCCAAGTGATCCTAATAAAGGTTTACATTTTTCTGATATGAATACAGGCATGGCAAGTTATGAAGCCATTCAGGCATTAGTTCAACAAGGAATAGCAAAAGGTATTTCGACAACACAATTCCAACCTCATGCAAAAATGACAAGGTCAACGTATAGTGTGTTCTTAGCAAGAGCCCAAAAACCGACAGTCTTTAAATAAAAAGGAAAACTCGAAGCGTTTATCGCCTCGAGTTTTTTAATTTTCTGTCGATTGTTACACAATTGTAACCTAAACGTAAAGTAACTATCATGAAATGTCTGATATTATTTAAAATAGATTGTTAAAACTATAGAAATGAACCAGATATTATGTCTAGGTTCCAAAAATTACATGAGGTGGAAAATGAAGAAACGTATTACTCAGATGATCATCGCTGTGTTACTGATCTCAGTGGCGCCATTTATGACGACTCAAGCCAGTGCTTCAACAGAAAATGAAATCGTGAACTACGCTAAAACATTACAGGGCGTCCCATACCAATATGGTGGAATTACTCCATCAGGGTTTGACTGCTCTGGATATACATCTTATGTTTTCAAAAATATTGCTGGTATATCATTAAATAGAACAGCTGCCAATCAATATTCACAGGGCACTTCTGTTTCAAAATCAAATCTTCAACCGGGAGACTTAGTCTTCTTCGATAACTTGGGATACACATCTCATGTAGGAATTTATATTGGAAATAGCCAATTTATCTCAGCAACCTCTTCTAAAGGAATTGCAATAGCGAGCATAAACGACCCATACTACTGGGGAAAATATTATATGGGTGCTAAACGAATTGGAAGTGCATCAGTTGCATCTACACCACCCGTAACAAATGGTAATTTCACGGATGTGAAGTCAACGCATCCAGCCTATGTAGCAATTAAGGAACTAAATATGGATGGTGTAATCAATGGTTTTGAAAACCAACAATTCCGTCCGAATGCTGAAGTTACTCGTGGACAAGCTGCCGCGATGGTAAATAGAGTATTAAAATTAACGCCTAAAAATCAATCTCGATTTTCTGATGTTCCAACAAATCATACTTTTGCTAAAGATATAGCGGCAATGAACGAAGCAGGTATATTAAGTGGTTATACTTCAGGAAGATTTGGAATGAATGATTCTTTAACAAAAGCACAATTAGCCGTAATTTTAGACCGTGCATTCAAAATTTCTGCTGCAACAGAAAATCAAGTTCACACGGCCTCTATATATAATGA
>NZ_JBFUIO010000263.1:0-1701 GCF_056401835.1 Paenisporosarcina sp. P4_D4
GTGTTGCTGGAATCAGAAGGAAAGCAGCAAATGATTTATAAACACGCTATTTCTACGTTTGTACCGGCGAAAGCAATTTCTATTTCCACTGACGAAGCATAATTAATTGTTTGATTGTATACCCGCTAGGATATATCATAAGGGTTGTATTTATTTGATTGGAGGAACAAACATGAAAACGATTCAACCTGAAGAGTTACAAGCAAGACTTGATGCAGGGGAAACAGTTCATATGATAGATGTACGTGAAGCTGATGAAGTTGCTAACGGTATGATTCCTGGTGCGCAACATTTATCATTGGGGTTAGTTGAATATAAACACCAAGAATTAGATAAAACGAAAGAATATGTCATAGTATGTCGCTCTGGTGGACGCAGTGGACAAGCTTGTCAGTTCTTGGAATCACAAGGCTTTGACGTAACAAACCTTTCTGGTGGCATGCTGGAATGGAAAGGTGAAGTAGAACTATAAAAAAACAGCTTAACTCGAATAATGAGTTAAGCTGTTTTTTCGGTTTGTTGTAAAGAACGAAATGGCAGGCGCCATTTATTCATATATGAAACAACACGTAAAGTTGTTGTAATCATGAATAATACATAAAGTGATACGTCGCTTGCGGCTAGTCCCACCCCGATAACTAATCCAGTAATCGCTGCCCATACTGCATATACTTCATTTTGTAAGATTAAAGGTTTTCGTTTCGCTAGGACATCACGGACGATACCACCACCCGAACCAGTCAGGACAGCAGCCACTACCGTTGCGTTAATTGGCAATCCGAGCTGAACAGCGAACAAGGCACCTTGAATGGCAAAAGCAGACAAACCGATTGCATCGAAGAAATTTCCCCAACGATTCCAATGTTTCAATAAGTTTTGTGGGAATAAGAAGACTGCGGTAATCGCAACAAAGGCAATTTGGAACATCATTTCCTGCTCCCAAAGTGCAGATACCGGTACACCTATAAGTAAATTTCGAATTGCTCCACCACCAAAGGCTGTTACAATTCCAAGTAAATACACCCCGAATAAATCATATTCTTCTTCCATGGCAACAATTGCACCAGAAACCGCGAACGCAATTGTTCCAATAATACTTAATACTTCCCAAGCCACTTCACATTCCTCCAGAATTCAATAGAACGGATTAAATTGTAGCAGAATTTCAGTTAATTACAATACTTTTCAGCTAGCTATCAATATAATTAGTTGACGATAGTAGTGGGACTGATAAGATGAAAAAGGAAAATAGAAGAATTGAGGCATATATCATGACATTTCGAACAATTTTGACACCAAAATTATTAAATGAAGCCAAGCAAATGGAACAACTCGTTTCTGCTCAACATGAAGCGGCTGATCATATCGCTTTTTTTAATCAGGAAAAAGTTATTACTGCATTTCGCAATAACCAAGTCAGCGATTTTCATTTACATCCTTCGACTGGGTATGGCTACGACGATGAAGGAAGAGATAATCTGGAAAGAGTTTATGCTGAAGTGTTCGGGAGCGAAGCAGCACTCGTCAGAGCACAGATTATTTCCGGAACACATGCTATAACAATCAGTTTATTTGGCGTGCTCCGTCCTGGTGACGAACTATTATATATAACAGGTAAGCCATATGATACATTGCAATCAATTGTAGATGGGGGAGAAAAGGACACGGGGTCATTAAAGGACTTTAATATCTCCTATCAAC
>NZ_JBFUIO010000264.1:0-1685 GCF_056401835.1 Paenisporosarcina sp. P4_D4
CCACCTAAGTGATACGTCTTAATCATATGATTACTGAAGAAACTCAATCGTTCCGCTACCTCAATCAGTAATTTATCTCCCACTTCGCGGCCCATTGTATCGTTGATTATTTTAAATCGGTCCAAATCAATAAACAACAACGATGATTCTAAAGATTGTTCTTTGAATATTTCTAGATCTTGATTCAACTTGCGGCGATTTGAAAGATGAGTCAATTCATTATGTTCAGCTTTATACTTCATCATGGCTTCGTATTGTTTTTTCTTTGTTATATCTCGAATAATCACGAGTGTTTTTTGAGTTTCATTTAATAGTGACATCGTGATTTCCAAAGGAAACGTGGACCCATCACTTTTAAGTCCGGTTAATTCACTTCTGACATACCCATTTTTTTTAACTTCAGAAAAGAGGGTTTCATGAAAGTAATCGATGGATTCTTGTGTAAAAAGTTTTTCCCAATGTGTTGTTAATAGCTCGTCCTTTTGATAACCATACAATCTCGCCATTTCTTCATTGACAAATTCATGGTTTCCTTCTTCATTCGTTATCCCAATCGCATCAACCGACGAATCCAATGCATACGTATAATCAACCAACACACTCTTCGTCGAATCAAGTTCTCTCTTCGAATGCAAATACTTATCAATCTGTAGCCCAACTACCCACCCTAAAAACAAATTAACCGGTAATGTAGCCAGACGCCACCACGAAAAGTTTTCTGGAATAACCAAGACGATTAAATTTAGGAGTAGTGCAATAGATGTAATTAATATTCGCCATTTAAATCGCTTTGATATACCCACTCACCCCTATCATGTATAGACTATTATCATAATTCATCAACCTGACAAAAGTCTATGTTTTCTAGCAATTTTGTAAATATCTTCATATGGTAGAATGCGAAATTAAACACAAAAAATGAGCGTTCGAAAACGGCCATCCTTAGTTGGAAAAATCTCAGGTTTTGTTGGATAAGTGACAAAATGCCTATTACGTAACAATCCTCTTAAAGTAACGATCCGTCACTAAACCAAACACCGAAGCCAATGTCTGTTGAAAAAGCATGCCCATGATAACTGGCACAGCAACTGCTGCCGGGAAGTATGAAATCGCGAGTACCGCACCCGCACTGATATTTCGCATGCCGCCATTAAACATTAGCGCAATCACAGTCTCTTTATCCTGCTTAAACAATTTTCCAGCGAAAAAGGAAATCAAATATCCGCTACACGCTATGAAAAATACAACGACCGCTATGGCAATCAGCTTCCCGCTTACGTCAAGCAAATACGGCGCAACTACCGCTCCATTCAACATCACAACAAAACCCATTCCAATTTTTGAAAAAGGTGAAAGGCTATCACTTAATCTCTTCACCTTATCACCGGTCGTCAGTTGATTCAGCATCATCCCCACAATCGAAGGAATCACAATCATCAAAATCAATCCTTGGGTCATACTGATAACATCCATTTCGATGTTTCCACCCACCAACAACGACATCGTAAAGGGTACAATCAACGGTGACAGCAATGTATCAATCAAAATAACTGATAGCGACAGCGCTATATTGCCTTTATAAATAGCGACCCACACAACACTCGAAATACCAGTTGGAATGGCCATCGACAACACTAATCCAGTTATGGTAAACATATCACCACTAAACACCACATGACCTATCC
>NZ_JBFUIO010000266.1:0-1681 GCF_056401835.1 Paenisporosarcina sp. P4_D4
GCACTGGAAGTGGAAACAGGTATGCAAGCAGTAATTGCAAGCGCAGTCTTTGAAGTGGATGGATTCGGTTTAGCCAATGCTTATAATGCACGTTTAATCGAACGAAATGTAACGGATCTGGTGTAATACCATAAAAGGCTGCCCCGCAAAGTGGGGCGGCCTTTTATTTTACAAGGAGGTTAATATATGGAGCAATGGCTGAAGTTAATTCAAGAAGTAGGTTTTCCGATCTTCGTGTCGTTTTATTTGATGCACCGTGTGGAAACAAAACTTCAACTCATTCACGAAGCGTTGTTATCATTAAAAAACGGATAGACACAAATTCGTTGAAATCGCTGGATACTCCCTCCTTGAATTCATAAATCCGATTCGATAAGATGAATAGGAGCGAAAGTGGGGAGAGTCCATGACGAAACTAACAAAAGCGTTCATAGTCATAACTTTGAGCGTAATCTTATTGGCTGGATGTAATTCAAATAAGTTTAAAGCAGAAACTGACTGGGAAGTAGAATCTTTTTCACATGAATCACAACGTGGGGAAGACGTATCCTTGGATAGTTTAAAAGGGAAAGTATGGCTGGCAACATTTATTTTCACTAATTGTGAAACGGTGTGTCCGCCGATGACAATGAATATGACAATGGTGCAAGATGAATTAATCAAATTGGGTGTGGAAGATTATAAAATCGTCGCATTTAGCGTAGATCCAAAAGTGGATACACCTGAAATCTTAACAGAATACTTAGCTAAATTTAACCCACCTGACGAAACCAAATGGGAATTGCTTTCGGGTTATGATCCTGTTTATATTGAACAATTTGCTAAAGAATCATTTAAATCTTTAGTCAAAGCTGATCCTTCCTCCAATCAAGTGGTCCATGGGCAAAGCTTCTACTTAGTCGATCAAAACGGTGTAGTTGTAAAAAGCTACAATGGCTTTCAAGATGTGCAAAAAGAAGAAATCGCATCTGACATGAAAGCATTAATCGAACAAGGAAAGTAAAATGAACAGGCTAAGATAGATTTAGCTAATATTTAGTAGGATAGTTAGTCCTTTATCAGGACTAACTATCCTTTTTTTATTGAATGTTTTTGATTTTCTGCAGGTATTCAAGGAAAAAGAGTAACCATAGGGTTCGCGTTATTTTTTTCCATATACTGTATAATTCGACTGAGGAGTAGAACGTGCTGAAGTTAAGAATATGAATGAAACGTAACATTTTTGTTAATCTTAGATAATTCAGCAGGGAAAGAAAAATGAGAAGTATCTCACTTAACATTCACTAATTTCTTAAAAAAAGTCAGCTGTCTTTTCATACACGTCTGTCACAATAAGGATTGTAAGATCGTTTCACATTACATTTTAGGAGGAATTCGGTTATGAGAAAGAAATTGATCATTCCAGCATTGGCTTTAACTTTAGTGGGAGGAGCAGTCGTAGGTACGAGCCATATGATGCCTGCGTTTGCCAAAGACAATACAAGTAACACCAATCAAGAAGAACATCAAGATAAAGAGAACAGTGCAAGATTGCAAAAAAGCGCAAAAATTTCTAGTAAAGAAGCAGAAGCCATTGCYTTAAAAGAAGTTCCMGGWACAGTRAAAGAKTCTGAACTRGAAGAMGAAGATGGYGTCSTTGTKTATGGWTTTGAAGTKCARACAACTTCAGGTGATGTAAAAG
>NZ_JBFUIO010000267.1:0-1654 GCF_056401835.1 Paenisporosarcina sp. P4_D4
CTATATGTTGTGTTTGGAGGTGGAAATTATGCAATAAAATTTAAGTTTTATCGGTTATTCTAAATTAATAAATTATAATGCAAAGCGAAGGGAAATGAAAAATGACAACTATTACAAAAAACAAAGGTTCACGCAAACTAGAATACAATGAAACTCGTTTAATGAGTTATATTGACAGTATCTTAAATGAGTTCGAGAATATTCCGCAGAAAGAAAAAGACAACTACAAGAAAAAGATTAATAATTCTATTGTTAAAGTAGATGAAATTAGAGCAGCAGAAATCACCAATCGTTTAATCTTAGATGCTTTAGATAACATGTCAAGAGAATCAACCGATTGGACTTTCGTTGCCAGCCGATTTTACTTAAACAAATTATATAAAGAAGCTTCATACAATCGTGCGTATGACTCAAGTGAGAAGTATGGTAGCTTAATTGGTTTATTAAAAACACTTGGAGAAATGAATATCTATTCTGAAGATATTTTAAAATACTACTCAAAAGAAGAAATTAAGTTGGCTCAAAGTTGGATTGACCCTACTAAAGATCATCTGTTTAATTACATTGGTCTAAAAACATTGGCAGATAGATACTTGGCAACTGACCATAACAAACGCATATACGAGTTACCACAAGAGCGATATATGGTAATCGCTTTAGCTATTATGTGTTTAGAACCTAAAGAAAAACGAATGGATTATGTTAAAGAATCCTATTGGGCAATGTCCAATCACTATATGACAGTAGCTACTCCAACATGGTCTAATGCTGGTAAATCACACGGACAATTATCATCATGTTTCATTGATACTGTAGAAGACAGTCTGCAAGGTATTTATGATTCCAATACAGATGTAGCTAAAATTTCTAAGTTTGGTGGAGGAATTGGAACATACATGGGCAAGGTACGTTCTAAATCTTCTAGTATCAGAGGATTCAAAGGGGCTTCTGGAGGAGTTATCCCTTGGATGAAACAATTAAATAACACTTCTGTAGCAGTTGATCAATTAGGAGTTAGACAAGGGGCAATAAATGTAACGTTAGATGTTTGGCATAAAGATATTTATTCATTCCTTGAAGCTAAATTAAACAATGGAGATGAGCGACTTCGTACTCACGATTTATTCTTATCGGCTAGTGTTCCAGATTTATTCATGGAAGCTGTAGAAAAACGTACTGACTGGTATCTATTTGATCCTCATGAAGTTAAAGAGGTTATGGGTTATTCTTTAGAAGATTCTTATGATGAAGAAAAAGGCAAAGGATCATTCCGTGATAAATATGATGAGTGTGTTCGCAATAATGATTTATCTAAAGTAAAAGTACTTGCAATTGATATCATGAAGAAAATTATGAAGGCTCAGCTAGAAACAGGAGCAATGTTCATTTTCTATCGTGACACTGTGAATCGAATGAATCCAAATAAACACGCTGGAATGATTTATTCATCCAATCTCTGTATGGAAATTACCCAAAATATGTCAGCAACAATTGTAACCGAAGAAAACTTAACAGAAGATGGATTTATTATTATTACTAAAAAAGCAGGGGATTTCGTTGTATGCAACTTATCATCAATCCACTTAGGAAATGCAGAAAAAGATGACATTTTAGATCGACTGATTCCTATTCAAGTTAGAATGTTAGACAACAC
>NZ_JBFUIO010000268.1:0-1615 GCF_056401835.1 Paenisporosarcina sp. P4_D4
TGTGTGGAGGAAGCGATATTTATAATCAGTTTATGTCATATGCAGATGAAGTTTTAATTACCTATATAGATGCTCAAGCACCACAAGCTGACACATATTTCAATCGTGAAGTATTAGAGAAGGATTTTTATATTGCAGGATCAGAGAAGAATTATTGTGAGACGAATTATGTTGATTTCTATTATGTGACTTATAAACGTAAATGATTAATTTCAGTGGTTGTTTAATTAATAAATTATAATATAAAAAGGAGTAAATAGAAATGATTAGAGACAATGAAGAAGTCATACAAAAACTAAATGAAGAAATCGCTAAGCTGGACTTAACGGAGTTTCTAATTAAACTAGATAGCGAAATACAATCGAAAATAACTCTTGAGTGAGAAGTATTAATTTACTTCTCACTCCTTTTTTAATATGATAAAACAAAATGGGATTTGGTAGGTGATACGCTATATGAGAGCTAATTGGTCGGAAGAAGAATCAAGGTTACTACAAAAAATCTACCCACTTAAGACATCGAATGAACTAGCAGAGATATTTCCACAATATAATAACACACAAATTTTACGGAAAGCCAAGCAACTTGGGGTTAAGAAGAAAAAAGAAGTGTCCTACAAATCAAGACTAGAAAACTCGATTATCCAAAGAAATGATTTGTGGTCAGACAATGAGAGAAAGTTAGTCATTGAAAAATATGATACACATGGAGCTAGAGGGGTTAAGCAATTATTAAACAACACTAGGTCGGAAGAACAAATAAAAAAGATGGCAAACAAGCTAGGAATTACACGGAAATCAACTAATATAATTTGGGAACAATCAAACGTTGTTGTCTCACAGGACAGGTTATTTTCAGTCCAAATCACTTACAAGGGGAGTTGATGAACGATGAAAACTTTTTACAACCAACCAGAAGCAATTAAGGCGATTAAAAATGTTGCAATTTATGCAAGGCTATCCAGAGACAATGAAAAGGACAGTGACTTAGAAAAACATCTTTTAGCAATGAGAGACTGCTGCAATCATTACGGATGGAACGCTGTAGAGTACCATGAAATCGGATCAGGTGAATCCATAGCAGATAGAACTGTTATACAAAGACTTCTTCATGAAGTAAAAGAAGGTGTCTTTGACGCTGTTGTTGTATTTGAATTTGATCGGCTAGGAAGAGGTAGCGGAACAGACCAAGATACAATTAAATACACTTTTAGAAATAGTGACACATTGGTTGTTGTTGTAAATTCATTTCACATATTAGACCCCAACAATGAAAGAGATGAAGATTCAATTGCTTGGAAAGGTTTCATGGCACATCAAGAATACAGAACAATAACGAAACGTTTAGCCTCTGGTAGAAGGATTGCATTACAAATGGGGAGATGGGCAATTGGGACTGCTCCTTATGGCTATGACTATGATGCCAAATTAAAAGGTTTGATACCAAACAGAGAACAGTCAGAGATTTATCAAAAGATGATAGTCCAAGATTATTTAAGTGGTAAATCAACATACGATATCGCTTCTAAATTGAATAAGAAGAACATACCTTCACCTAGAAATGTACTGTGGAATAATCAGACGGTAAGAAATCTCTTAAAAAGCGAAGTTTATCT
>NZ_JBFUIO010000269.1:0-1614 GCF_056401835.1 Paenisporosarcina sp. P4_D4
GCTTATTTATCAGAAGAAAAACAATCTCCTATTATTACAACCTTTCTTTTTCCGGATGATTGCTTTAATTTTGAACACTTTTATACATTTGTTAAGGAGAGAGGCTATGTACTTTATCCGGGTAAATTGACGAATGAAAATACATTTCGAATCGGAAATATTGGTGAGATTTACCAAGCTGATATTGAAGAATTATGCAATATTATAGAATCTTACATGGGAGTGATGAAAAAATGAACAAAGTAGAAGGAGTTATTTTTGATTGGGCTGGGACAACAGTCGATTTTGGTTGCTTTGCACCAGTAAACGTGTTTATTGATATTTTTGAAAATGCAGGTATTGAAGTAACCATGGAAGAAGCAAGAGAACCAATGGGGATGTTGAAAATTGACCATATTCGCGCGATGCTGTCCATGCCTAGAATCTCGACAAAATGGGAAGAAAAATACAAAAGACCATATAATGAACAAGATGTAGAGAATCTATATACTGAATTTGTACCTGCACTCATGTCTTCCTTAATCGAGTATACAGATCCTATTCCAGAGGTTGTGGAGACTGTGCAAATATTAAGAAACCAAGGATTGAAAATCGGTTCAACAACAGGATATACACAAACTATGATGGATGTTGTTGTTCCTAATGCTTTGAAAAAAGGCTATAGTCCAGATTTTTATATTACACCGGATGGAACAAACTCTATTGGAAGACCGTATCCTTATATGATATATCGCAATATGGAAGCATTAGAATTATCAGCATCATGGAAGGTAGTAAAAGTAGGAGATACTACTTCAGATATTAAAGAGGCGGTTAATGCAGGCGTTTGGTCAGTGGGTGTCGTGATCGGCAGCTCTGAAATGGGATTAAGTTTAGATGAATTTAATGCTCTATGTAAAGAAGAACAAGAGAAAGTGATCTCTAAAACAGAAAAATCCTTTTTACAAAATGGAGCAGATTTTACAATCAAATCGATGAGCGAATTGCCACCATTAATTGAGAGAATCCATCACCTTATTTCAGATGGAAAAAGACCTAATGCTAAATAAGCTAAACTAAAAGATTGACGGGGTTAGTAACTTTAGTCAGCTACGGACATAATAGTTAAGTCAGTTAACGCTAAAGGTTTAGAAAAGATTAAATCAACCACGTCAACACCTTGTCTGACTGGAATCAAAGATGCTGATGGATGAATACTATATAACTGATACATAGTTATATAATTAAAGATAATAGGTGATAGCCTGTTAGGAAAATGAATATTCTGTATCGGACAACTAAGAGCAAACCTTTAATACAGGTTTTGCTCTTTTTTTATTCCGGATATTTTTGACAACCGGAACACCCCTAGATTCCAGAATTTCCATTACTATCATCATTTGAGAATGATACATGGAAAAGGCTTGTTGCACTAACGAGGGCGTCTCTTTCTTATTCAACTAACGGGTGCTTTAGTTGAAGATTCGATTTCCGAAATAATCAATCTTTTTTATAWAAGTGAATAGCAATRAACAGGTGAAACCTCGTATKTTGATCAAACTTTGTTCAAAATAMGARGTTTGTTTWTCACCWAAAAATTGAGGATTCTCGCTAAATTTYWATCAATCTTTATTC
>NZ_JBFUIO010000270.1:0-1613 GCF_056401835.1 Paenisporosarcina sp. P4_D4
TCTATGCTATAGAGGTTCTCTTAGAGCTAATGGGGACTGATATAGACAGTATTCTAAAGGAAGAAAAAGATGATACATGAAAAAAGGATTATTTTAAATGAAACAATATCGACAAAGGAGGCACAGCATAATGGAAATTATAGGAATTGTTCTTGTAACACTATTATTTATTGTATTTATCTTAACAGCTCAAGTTATTTCATCTTATAGAAAAGCAAAGGCAATTGGTGAAATGCAATACAGGTTACAGCTTTTAAAACTTAATGAAACGATAAAAAGTTAATTATATAGGGAGTTGAAGGATAAATGAAAACAGGTAGCTTAGAGATGGATAATTCGTCATTTTTAAGTATTATGTCTCAAATAGGAAATCTAAAAAAATACAGGTCGATGTTTGAAATCACATATGAAACTTCAACACATTTTCAATGGTCTTGTGATTTTATTTTCAGAGACTATGATAGCGCAAAGAAATTCTTAGTAAATCAAGGATTTAATAAAGTCAGTAATGGATTTGTAAGTAATTTAGACACTTGCCCAAAAGCTTACATTACTCCAAAGAAAATATACGTGTAAAATGCTACTTTGAATGGGAGGGGTAAGAACATGAAAATTGATGCAAAGGATACGTTTGTAGGCTTTGTCATCGGCTGTGTAATTGCTGCTGGTTTAATTATTTCATATTTAATATTTGGATAGTATCTTATATTTAATAAGGAACTACAGGGACATTGCTTAATCAACCAGACCAATTAGCCAATTCGATTAGAGCAGCAACGACAACTAAATTAGATATCACAACAATGGACAACACTTTAAACGCATCTTCCAATGAAATCACCGCCTTTAAGTCTAGTATGTCCATTTTTTAATGAATTATAATCGAAAGGAGAATCAAGCTATAACAGATCACTAAAGATCAAGCGGAAACAATAAATTAATTAGTAAATTATAAAATAACAGTTGATAAATCTTGGAAAATAGCATATAGTAAATAGTGTATACCAACCTAAATAGAGATGGGGAAATGAATTGAAAAAGAAATTGCAAGTAGAAGATAGAATTAACAACGATTTAACGGAAATCGTACAAGCCAAATGGGAGAAAGTGATGAATGAAACTGGAGGAAGTAAACTTGCTATGCCACTTGAGTTTTTCAGTGTGCTACGTGTGTATTTCCAATTAGCATATCAAGAAGGACAGGCAGACATGATTGAATCGCTGAAAGATGTTTACCACAATGATCCAGACCACTTTGAACACATCTTTGATGATGATTTTGTGAGTGAAGATGATTATGATGAACCTGATGTGGACAAAGACGAACAAGGGTTAATGAACTGAAACGAGTAATATTAATAAATTATAAGAACTTGTATTCAAGGGAATAAGTTTCGCATACTAGTAGATAAAGTCATCATTTAGGACATTTATTTCCTAGAATACATAATGGAATAAAAAAACTAGGAGGAAACAACAATGAAAAGGTTTCTTGTGTTCTCATTCGATCAGTATTATCCAGGTGGAGGAATGAATGATTTTGAGGGTGAATTTGACTCTGAAGAAGAAATTGATGAACATTACAAACAACGGAAGGCTGCACAATTCTATTA
>NZ_JBFUIO010000271.1:0-1605 GCF_056401835.1 Paenisporosarcina sp. P4_D4
ACTTCGAGTTACCGAGTTTGAGAATATTGATGATGTGCAAATGAGAGCGGGCTATAAATTTAAGTGATATTTCCAATGGAAAGTTAAGAAACAATCAGAGGTGAATGGATGAAGGTGTTGGTATTTGCACCACACAATGATGATGAGGTATTAGGCGTTGGCGGCACGATTGCGAAGTATGCAGCGCAAGGTCATGAAGTGTTTATTTGTGAGGTAACTAAAAGTAATACAGATGAAGAGATCGAAGAAGAACGTTCAGAAGCATTAGCTGCGCATCAACTATTAGGGGTTAAGGAAACGATCTTTTTAGATTTTCCCATTGTGACTTTAAGAGAAACTCCTTTAGTGAAAATCAATGCTGAATTTCTAAAAGTTGTGGAAGATATTCGACCAAACATTGCATTTATTCCTCATAAAGGTGATATGCATATGGACCATACTGTTGTCTCTCACAGTGCAATGGTGGCATTAAGACCAATTAATGGCATTAAGGTGGAGAATATTTATGCATATGAAACCCTTTCAGAAACAGAATGGAATCTTCCCACAGTAGACAATGCCTATATGCCAAATGTATGGAGTGATATCTCGAAATTCATCGAATTAAAGAAAGAAGCAATGAACTGTTATCAATCACAACTAAAACAACCGCCTCATCCTCGAACACTTGAAATCATTGAAGCATTGGCAAAGCTAAGAGGTTCAACAGTTGGTGTACCATTTGCGGAAAGTTTTATGTTAGTTAGAAGATTAATTTAGTTTTTTTTCTTAAACGGCTAAACCAGCGGATCGTTTCAGAAAATCTGCTGAGGCTGGAGTTATTAGTATCACTTGGTTGCGTGATGAAAATCAAAATCCACTTTGCGGTCATGCATATTTACATGATGGAAATAGCGTCTCAATGATTCATTCTGCATCACATCGTGTGGGAAAAGATTCTTCTCAACGTAATCGAATCGGAAGAGCCAATCGGTTATTACATTTGGAAAACATCTTATAAAGATCCACATAAAGAGCAAGAACAGAACATTAATGAGTTTAAAAGAAGCTTTGGTGGACAAGAAGTTGACGAGATAAAAGTACTTAATGCTCATAGTTTAAAAGGGAAAGTATTCCTTCTATATGCGCGCTGGAAATGGAGAAATAGGCTTGAATATTTACGGGCAATAAAATCCACTTAATAGTGTGTAACACTTTTTTACATTTTATTTAGATTGTCATATTTTAACTAATGAAGTCTTGAAAATGKGGAATATAACTTAACTCTTGAAGGTGGATAAATTTGTTAAGAAGAATAACTGAATGTAGAATTAGGATGCAAAAAGAAAGACCAGACCAATGCAGTGATCTGTATTAATTGCTGATTTAAAGATTGTAGAAATATACACTTCAGTGACATATTCATTAGATGCAAACAAAAGAGTTCTCAAAAGGAGCGATAAAAAAGTTGAGAAAATATAAGATGTATATCATGAATGGTAAATGTTAAAAATACAATTATTCACATAAAATACTTGTAAAATTAATTCTGTCTCACTGTTACAAGTATACTTGGCTCGTGAGACGTAGCTTCCTATAATTTATATTATGTCAACTAAAATTAAT
>NZ_JBFUIO010000272.1:0-1585 GCF_056401835.1 Paenisporosarcina sp. P4_D4
AGCTGGAGCTAAACGAAAAGAAGAAATAGCGTTTCATGCAAAGCAGCAAATGGAAAAACAAGAATGGGATTATGAATGGACTAAAGAGAACTTTGTTTATCAGGATGCTGTGATTCACTTTGCAAGACGAGGATCAGATGATAACAACATATACAAACTCCTTAATGACACCTTAGAAAAAATCGCATATGACAATGATTCAAGAGTATTAGTTAGGACTCAAAGGATTGTCTATGATTCAAGTAATCCTAGAGTAGAAGTAACGCTTACACCCGTTGATTTTGTTGGTGTATTTGAGAACAAGGATGAAGCAGACAAGTTTGAACAAAATTGTATTAATTGCACAAGACATCGAAATGGAAGATGTTCAATACTAGTCGATTCGCTGAATGGTACGGTACGAGAAGAAATTGGATCAATCAATGAACCAGTTTGCGTTAAATTTAAAAACAAAGATTAATAAATAAATTAAATTAATTTGCAAATCTAGTTGATAAATCTTGAAAAAACGTATATATAAGTAGTGTAGGCTATTTTTACAAAATAGCTGATTAGTAAATTATAATCAAAATAAAAAACAGAATGTAAAAGGGGAGTTTTATTCAATGACAGAACAAGTAAAAGTATTAAAAGAAGGCTTCAACAAAGCAACAGTAGTAGGAACATTAGTAGAAAAGAACTTAAAAGAAACATCATACACGAAACAAGATGGTACAGTAGTTGAGCAAATTAAGGGAACAATCAGTATCCGCACTGGAGAAAATGAAGTTCACCAAGTTCAACTACAAACTAATAAGTTTACTAAAGCAGGAACAGAAAATACTTTCTATAAAGGATATAAAACAATTGAAAATGAATATGTAAGTGTAGCTGACTTAGTTGATAATCCAACATTAGTTCCAACTCAAGTTAAAGTGGATGGCAAGGCAACTACTAATGAATACTACGGTCAAGATAGTCAGTTTAAGCAATATCAACAAATTGAAGGCGCGTTTGTTAATCGCTTAACTGATAAAGACGATCCGACTCCTCGTGCAACCTTTGAAGTTGAGGTTTTCGTGAGCAAAACTAAGCCTGAAACAGACCGAGAGGGAGAAGAAACTGGTCGTGCAATTGTAGAGTCATACATCCCTACCTACTCAGGAATTGTCCCATATAAATTTGCAGTAATCGAACAAGGTGCAGACTTCTTCTTAAATGATGTCAAAAAAGGACAAACGATTAAAGTATTTGGTCAAATTGTTAATAAACGAGTAGAGACTGTTAAATTGATTGAGTCTGGCTTTGGTGATCCTATTGAAGAAAAATCAGTTTCATATACTACTGAATCATTAATTTCAAACGCATCAGTTCCTTACGAAGAAGACAATGTAAAAGCATTCAATCCAGAATTAATCAATGAGCGATTAGTGAAGCGTGAAGTTTATCTTGAACAACAGAAGAATCGTGGGCAACAATCTGCATCTCAACAACCACCAATGGCTTCATTTGGAGGAGGAGCTACTACACCTCCTAAGAAGAATGACGTACCAGTAGACGTTAGCAATCTGTTTTAAAAATAAGTTTAATTAATAAATTATAAATG
>NZ_JBFUIO010000273.1:0-1580 GCF_056401835.1 Paenisporosarcina sp. P4_D4
AGAAGACAGCGAATTCCAGTTGTATTGGCTTTTTCTTGTGTGAAGTAAACAAATATCCTAACATGCCTGTTGAAATAACGGGTGCTTTAACTCAAAACGAATAAATTTTTATAGTTTATAATAATGCAAGGTTTTAAGCGTTTGTTGATATTCTTTTTGAGTGTGAATGTTTGAAAGCTATGTAATCTAAGGATATGATAAAGGAAAGATTTTCAAGAAAAATTCCTCAAGGATAGATTCGTATATTCATGTTTTTCTCCTTCAAAAAATAGTTCTTGCAAATATTTTTATTCAGTATGAATGACTGGCACTAAAGCAACTAGTAATGTATGAAGGAGATTAGTAATGGAATATGTTTTATTAGTAATTGTGGGATTGATATCTGGCATCGTGGGTGCATTGGTTGGTTTAGGTGGAGGGATCATTCTGGTGCCTGCGACTCTTTATATTGGTGGAACACTTGGATTGATTCCAGGAATTACTCCTCAGAATGTCGTTGGACTTTCTGTTATTATGATGATTTTTACGGGACTAGCCTCTACACTGACCTATATGAAATCCAAAACAGTTGATTACCGCAGTGGTCTGATCTTTTTTGCTGGAAGTGTTCCAGGAACGATTTTAGGAGCTTGGGTGAACAAAGGTTTGGATTTGCCTTCATTTAATTTGTATTTTGGCATTTTAATGATTATTATTTCGACCATATTAATGGTTCGGAAATATTTAAAGCCTGTAGAGTGGTTTGTGAAACATGGTAAGCAAAAGACTTTCACAGATGCTAACGGACAAAATTACATATACGGGTATCCTGTATGGTTCGCACTGATCCTGACCTGCGGAATTGGTTTCGCTTCTGGATTGTTTGGGATAGGTGGTGGGTCTATAATTGTACCAGCCATGATTTTACTATTCTTATTCCCACCACACGTTGCGGTCGGAACTTCCATGTTCATGGTGTTCTTATCCGCTTTGGTTAACTCAGCCAGCCATATTTCGCTTGGGAATGTTCCGTGGTTATATACAATTCCAGTCGTACCGGCTGCTTATATTGGAGCCAAAATAGGTGCAAACTTAAATCAACGTATTCAATCGGAAACATTGGTATTTGCTCTGCGTATAATCTTATTATTACTTGGTGTTCGCTCGATTGCTGCAGGACTGATGGGATAAGGAGTTGGCCAAATGATTGAAACCATTCATTTTTATCATACTAATGATTTACATAGTCATTTTCAGCATTGGCCACGTATTCATGAGCTCGTGACAGCACGAAAAAAATGGCATGTTGAAGAAGGCGAATCGAGTTTCACGATAGACTTGGGAGATCATATCGACCGTTCCCATATTTTCACGGAAGGAACGCTCGGCAAAGGAAATGTGAATCTCTTAAATGAAGCTCTATATGACGTTGCTACTATAGGTAACAATGAAGGTATAACTTTGTCCTACGATGAATTGGAAAATCTTTATGAAGATGCACAATTTAAAGTCGTGGTAGGAAACTTGTTTAATCAAAATGGGGAAGTTCCAAATTGGTTATTGCCAACCACTTTTCTTACAACGATGCATGGTACAAAGAT
>NZ_JBFUIO010000274.1:0-1566 GCF_056401835.1 Paenisporosarcina sp. P4_D4
ATACGTCTCAATTGTCTCACCTCTTATAATTTATTTATAACCAATTAATATTCAGATTTTGTATGGTGTTACTTTGTATCCGTTGTCCGTTTTATCGACCTCTGTAGAAGTATAGCTAATAGGTATATACCCAAATCTTTCAAGCTCATCGAAATTTATCTGCATTGTTTTTTCTACTTCCAATCTGTCTTCACATGCTAATGTCCATCTATCACTTACATCTTTTTCTTCTTCAACATCACGATACTGAAAATCCACAATATATAATTTCACGTTATTTCCTCCTCAATAAATGAACTTTTTTACCCGTTTACTTTTCTTCTGCTATACGTTTTCAAGCTCTCGTAAGCAAGTGTGAAAAACCTCTTCTTAATTGATATTCCTTCTTTTACACATAGACAAAAACCTATGATCCAAGCTGCAATTTCATTTAACTTCTTATGATTTATCTGAATATAACAATGCCCTAACTCATGACTAAATGTATAAATTGTATCTATATCACTTTCTCTTTTTATCTCAATAGCTCTTAGGCGATGACTTACTCTTGAGCAATGAATATGACTTCGATATGAAACTACGTAACCTTTTTTCTTAGCTACTTCATTTAGTTTGTTGAAATTTAATTCATAATTGATTATCATTCACTCCTTTGTTTCAAATCCGCAAAAAACCCGTAAAATATTCGCTTTCTGCATGTCAACTCCCCATGAAACCAATCTATTATTCGGTAAATACATTAAATTTATTACATTTGTATTGTATTTTATTAATAATTTGATATATTTAATCATAATAATCATCATCTCTGTATGTTACTTCTAAGATGTATTCTCTCAGTTCTTCAAGGGTAATTTTTCTGCTATGATCTCTGGAATACCATTCTCCATTATCATAAAAAACAACTTCTTTCCCATATTCCCTATCTAGAATTTCTTTGATAATGGCAACGTAAGTCATAAATTCTTTCATTATACACTCCTCCTCTATTCCATCAGCCACTTGAAAATCATAATCCAACCACATACTCCAAAAAACAATATAAAAAGCGAGAGTGATACCACACGCAGTTTTCTCATTGGTTCTGATTAAATACGTTCTCAATCGTTTCGAAAACATCTTTAGGAATACTTTTGTTTTTCTTTAACTCATTCCACATATTTTCATAGTCTGGCTTGAAACCGTAAGGCAATAAAGTAACTTGGTTCTTGGATGTATCAAGATGAATTTCCATAGCATCCCCTACTTTTATGTTTAACGCATATCTAATTTCTTTCGGTATTACGATTCTCCCTAAGTCATCTAATCTTCTAACAATTCCTGTACCTGTCATATTATCACTCCTTAATCCAAACTATGCATTAAGTAACTCTGCATTTTCGCAGATATTTCCAATCACTATCATGCGGTCAATACTAAATTCTTTGATATACTCTTTAAACCCGAAATAATATGTGCTTTGCAATTTAAACATAGCATCTTCAAATATCACAATTTGAGGTACTCCACCTTTACCGTTGTATTCTTCTGAGAGTTGTAGAATATCACCTTCATAAATCTCAACAC